>NZ_JBFNFF010000007.1:0-81995 GCF_040888325.1 Streptococcus jiangnanensis
TGGCGAAGGGAAATGTGAAAAGGTTTTTTTCGTATGTCGAAAGAAACTGTCTAATCTTGTAAGCTAAACTCTAATTCTTGATTGTAATTGGAGTTTTTTTGTTTATCAAAAGAGGATAGGCTTGACCGCAAGCCTTTTGGCAGCTCTCCTTGAATGCCCCACTTTTCTTTAAAAAAGGAGTTTTTTTATGTTGAAAAAATGGCAGTTAAAAGATGTTATCTTGCTTGCTTTCTTGTCTATCTTTTTTGGTGGCGTTTTTGTGGGTTCAGGCTATCTGTTTGATATCCTCACTCTGATTTTAGCCCCTCTTGGTTTACAGGTCTTTGCCAATGAAATCCTCTTTGGTCTCTGGTGTATGGCTGCGCCCATTGCTGCCATCTTTGTTCCAAGAGTGGGAAGCGCAACGATTGGAGAAGTGCTCGCTGCGCTTGCTGAAGTCCTTTATGGTAGTCAATTCGGTCTAGGTGCCCTTTTGTCTGGCTTGGTTCAAGGTTTGGGAAGTGAATTTGGCTTTCTTGTGACCAAGAATCGCTATGAAAGTTGGCTCTCTCTAACTGCTAATAGTATTGGGATTACGCTTTTTAGCTTTGTCTATGAATACATTAAATTAGGTTACTATGCCTTCTCCCTTCCTTTTGTCCTTTCCTTGCTGGTGGTGCGTTTTATTTCCGTCTTTTTCTTCTGTACCATCTTGGTTCGTGCCATTGTCAAACTCTATCATCAGTTTGCAGCTGGAGGAAAGGCATAGATGGGCCTGAAATTAAGAGGGATTCAATCCCCAATCTTTTCGGAACCGATTGATTTTACTTTTCATGAGCAAGCCTTTACCTTGTTAGTTGGGAGTAGTGGTTCAGGAAAATCCAGCCTCTTTCAAGTCATTGCTCAAGTCAGTTCTCTTCCCTATAGTGGTCAAGTCTTGATAGATGGGAGTCAGGTCAGTCAGCTTTCTATCGTTGAACGTGTCCAGACGGTTGGTATTCTCTTTCAAAATCCCAATCATCAATTCACCATGGAGAACTTGTTTGAGGAGCTGGTTTTTACCTTGGAGAATATCGGGCATCCACTTCAAGATATTGATGCTAAAATAGCAGAGGTGGTCCGGCAATGTCGTTGCGAGGCAATCTTGAACCGTTCCATCCATCACTTATCAGGTGGTGAAAAGCAAAAGGCTGCGCTGGCTGTTATCTTTGCTATGAACCCTAGGGTCTATCTCTTGGATGAGCCCTTCGCTTCCATTGACCGCAAGAGCAGAATCGAGATATTGGAGATTCTAAAAGAGTTGTCCTCTAATGGGAAGACAGTCATCCTGTGCGATCATGATTTAACGGACTATGGAGCCTACATTGACCATATGGTGGAGCTGAGAGACGGGCAACTAAGGGAAATAAATAAAATCCCTACCTCTGAGATGATACAGGTTTCTTCAAAGGATGTTGCCTCTAGTCCAGAATTATTCCATATGGACCGTGTGACCTGTGAGCTGGGGAATCGCCCTCTCTTTTCGATTGCGGATTTCACATTTTACCAAGGAATTTCCTGTATCTTGGGTGATAATGGTGTTGGGAAATCAACCCTCTTTCGCTCCATTCTTCAATTTCAAAAGTATAGAGGGCGCATTACTTGGAAGGGGTCGGTTCTTAAAAAGAAAAAGAGTTTGTATCGTGATCTGACGGGTGTTGTTCAGGAAGCTGAGAAGCAGTTTATCCGAGTCAGTCTGAGAGAGGAACTGCAATTAGATAGTCCAGACTCGGAAAGAAATCAGCGGATTCTCCAAGCTTTACGATATTTTAATCTGGAGCAGGCGCTTGATAAGAGTCCCTATCAATTAAGTGGTGGCCAGCAAAAGATTCTTCAGCTATTGACCATCTTGACCAGCAAGGCTTCTGTGATCTTGCTAGATGAACCTTTTGCTGGTTTGGATGATAGAGCTTGCCATTATTTTTGCCAGTGGATTGTGGAGGAGAGCAATCAAGGAAGAAGTTTTTTGATCATTAGCCATCGTTTAGATCCCTTGATTTCTGTGGTCGATTATTGGATCGAGATGACTAGTGAGGGTCTCCGTCATATTAAAGACGTGACTATCAGCAAACCTCTCAGTTTTCTGAGTAGGAATACTCAAGGGGAGGTGAGGTAGTATGATCAAAGTAGCAACTCAGACACCGATTATTAGTCTTTTCTTGCTGATTTTATCCTTGGAAACATCTTTCCTTCCTTCGATTGCTCTTAATCTCTCGGTAGTCGCATTTTGCATTCTCTTTATGCTCTACTACCGTCGATTTAAAATGTTGGCTTGGATGCTTGTGCTCGCCATTTTACCATCTTTTGCTAATTACTGGGCAGTACAGTTACATGGGGATGCTTCGCAGGCAGTCATGCTTGGAACGAGGGCTTTTGTGACGGTTTGTATCGGCCTTGTCTTTGTTTCTAGTATTTCCCTAAAAGAGCTTCTCTTGTACTTGGCTCAAAAGGGGTTATCGCGTTCTTGGGCCTATGCCTTAATTGTAGTATTCAATGCCTTTCCCCTCATTCAACAAGAAATCAAGTCCCTCAAGGAAGCTTGCTTATTGCGTGGTCAAAAATTGCATGTTTGGTCGCCCTTGATTTACAGTAAGGTTCTGATGACGGTCTTTAGATGGCGCCATCTTTACCTGAGAGCTCTATCTGCTCACGGATATGACGAACATGTTCA
Organism: Streptococcus jiangnanensis; assembly: GCF_040888325.1. Classification (GTDB taxonomy): domain Bacteria; phylum Bacillota; class Bacilli; order Lactobacillales; family Streptococcaceae; genus Streptococcus; species Streptococcus jiangnanensis. Next base: position 2,690 of record NZ_JBFNFF010000007.1, read on the forward strand.
TTTGGAGAATAGCTATCGGACTTTTTATATTTCTCAGAGGACAAAATTGATCTACCTACTTTTCTTTTTATTGCTTCAAACCAGTTTATTTCTATAAAGGAGTTATTATGGAATTTACAGATATTGCGATGGAATTATCCAGGGAAGCTTGGCAGGCTTCCTTTAACCATCCCTTTGTTTTACAGTTACAAGAGGGAACGTTAGAACCTTCTATTTTCCGCTATTACCTGATTCAGGATGCCTACTATCTGAAGTCTTTTTCAGAAGCCTATCACCTCTTGGCTGATAAGACTTCAAACCAAGAGATGAAAAGACTCTTGAAACAAAATGCCCAGAGTCTAGTGGAGGGTGAGTTGTTTATCCGCAAACAATTTTTTAAGGAATTGGGAATCAGCGACCAGGAAATGGACGAGCAACCGATTGCTCCAACCTGTTATCATTACATTTCGCATATTTATCGACAGTTTTCAGAGCCAAACCTGGGAATTGCTTTTGCTAGTTTGCTTCCATGTCCTTGGCTATACCATGATTTGGGCAAGGAACTTAATCGCAAACCATCTCCGAATCCTCTTTATCAACAGTGGATTGAGACCTATATCACCGATGAGTTAGAACAGCAGATTAAAGAGGAAGAAGCCCTGGTCAATCAGCTCTATCGAGAAAGCAACGAGACGGACAAACAAAAAATGCTAGAGGCCTTCCATCGAAGTGTCCATATGGAAGCCAAGTTTTGGGAGATGGCTTACCAACATCAAACCTGGACAAGTGATTTGCAGTCCTTAGAAACAGAGAAGAAATAGAAAATGAGAAACCACCAACTACAAGTTCACAAATTAACCATTTTATCCATGATGATTGCTCTTGACGTAGTTCTTACACCCATCTTTCGAATTGAAGGAATGGCACCAATGTCCAGTGTAGTCAACATTCTTGCGGGAATCTTGATGGGGCCTGTTTATGCCTTGGTCATGGCAACAGTTACAGCCTTTATCCGTATGTCTACTCAAGGCATTCCGCCCTTGGCCCTCACTGGAGCTACCTTTGGAGCCCTCCTTGCAGGTCTCTTTTATAAGTACGGTCGAAAATTTCACTTCTCTGCCCTAGGAGAAATCTTGGGAACAGGGATTATCGGTTCTATTGTTTCCTATCCTGTCATGGTTCTCTTTACGGGATCTGCTGCCAAGCTCAGCTGGTTTATCTACACTCCTCGATTTTTCGGAGCAACCTTGATCGGTACAGCCATAGCTTTTCTTGCCTTTCGATTTTTAATCAAGCAGGAATTCTTTAAAAAAGTACAAGGATATTTCTTTGGTGAAAGGATAGACTGATGCAGGAATTTACAAATCCCTTTCCTCTAACCTCCAGCTCCTTAATTCACTGCATCACCAATGAGATTTCCTGTGAGATGCTGGCCAATGGGATTTTGGCTCTGGGATCTAAACCGGTCATGGCAGATGATTCCCGTGAGGTCCTTGATTTTACCAAACAAAGCCAAGCTCTCTTCATCAATTTGGGGCATTTGTCAGCTGAGAAGGAGAAAGCAATCCGCATGGCAGCTACTTATGCAGCTCAAGCTTGTCTCCCAATGGTAGTAGATGCAGTTGGCGTTGCGGCTTCCCCCATTCGTAAGGATCTAGTCACAGATCTTTTAGAATACAAGCCCACGGTCCTTAAAGGAAATATGTCTGAAATCCGAAGTCTTGTTGGCTTAAAACACCATGGAGTTGGAGTTGATGCGAGTGCTAAAGATCAAGAAACGGAGGATTTGCTTCAAGTTTTGAAAGACTGGTGTCAGACCTATTCTGGTATGTCATTCTTAGTCACTGGCCCCAAGGACCTCATCGTTTCGGAGAATCAGGTTGCTGTATTGAGGAATGGCTGTGACGAATTAGACTGGATAACAGGGACAGGAGACTTGGTTGGAGCCTTGACAGCCGTTTTTCTTAGCCAAGGAAAGACTGCCTTTGAAGCTTCTTGTCTAGCGGTCTCTTATCTCAATATCTCTGCTGAGAGAATTCTTGTCCAAGGAATGGGATTGGAAGATTTTCGTTACCAAGTTCTCAATCAACTCTCTCTCCTAAAAAGAGACGAAAATTGGCTAGAAGCCATCAAAGGAGACTTTTATGAATAGTGAAGCACTTAGACTGTATCTAGTAACCAATCGCTACCAAGATTCCTTGGAAAACTTTCTTGAAAAAGTCGAGACGGCCTGCCGTTCAGGTGTTACCATAATCCAATTACGAGAAAAAAATCTCACCACCAATCAATACTATCAACTGGCAAAACAAGTCAAGGAAATAACAGATGCCTACCAAGTACCCTTGATTATAGATGATCGGTTGGATGTCTGTCTTGCAGTCGATGCTGCAGGTCTGCATATCGGAGACGATGAACTACCAGTTTCAGTTGCTCGTAAAGTACTAGGTTCTGAAAAAATCCTTGGTGTCACTGCTAAAACGGTGAAAAGAGCCCTCGAAGCAGAAACATCGGGTGCGGACTACTTGGGAACAGGAGCCATTTTCCCGACTACGACCAAAGAAAATGCACCCATCACTCTGATTTCAACCTTGAAAACAATTTGCCAAACGGTCGCCATTCCAGTAGTTGCTATCGGAGGCCTGACATCAGAGAATATTGACCAACTTATCGGCACGGGTATAGCTGGAGTAGCTGTCGTACGTGATCTGATGCAGGCAGAAGATATTGAGGCAAAAACGCAAGCCTTTTTAACAAAGCTGGATGACATGATTTCCTAATCAAAAACTCTCTAATTCCCTTAAAGTAGGAACTAGAGAGTTTTTTTCTTAATCTTTAAAAGTTGTATGGTTGACTGGGCCAGAACCATGACCGAGTTGAGGAGCGTCTTGGATGGCTTTTGTGATAAAGGCCTTGGCCTTATCAACTGCCTGGTAAAGACTTCTGCCCTTGGCTAGTTCAGCCGTAATCACAGCAGCAAAGGTACATCCAGTACCATGGGTGTGACAAGTTTGAATTCTTGGACTTTCCCAGACAAATTGCTCATCCTTGGTAAAAAGGAAATCCTTGGCACCACCTTCAAGATGGCCACCTTTGATAACAACGGACTGAGGACCAAATTCTTTTATAATTAGGCGACCAGCACGCTGCATGTCTTCTGGATCATGAATTGAGAAACCAACAATTTCTTCTGCCTCAGGAAGATTGGGTGTAATAATAGTCGCAAGGGGAAGCAGGTTTGTTTTTAGGTAGCTTCTCGCACTAGTATCTATCAGGGTATCACCGCTTGTTGCGACCATAACAGGGTCCAGCACGTAGGGGCAGTCCAGTTTTTTAAGATAGGGTTGGATAATCTCCATGATTTCAGTAGTTGCCAACATACCAGTTTTTACAGCCTGGGGCTTGATATCCGAAAAGACACTTTCCAATTGAGCTTCCAGCATTTGGTTGGAGACGTGCTCGATTAATTGAACACCTCTGGTATTTTGAGCGACAAGGCTGGTCACAACGGCCATTCCATAGACATCTCTAGCTTGGAATGACTTTAAGTCAGCCATAATGCCAGCACCGCCACTAGGGTCTGTCCCAGCAATGGTTAGAGCAACGGGTAAATAAGTCATCTAAAACCTCCCAACCAACTGAAGTTTGTATTCTCAAGAACAAGCTGGTCTGTTTTAGGAAAGTAATAGAAGACTGGGTAGTCCTCACTATTTTCCACTTCCATCAGCTAGCATTACCTAGATTGAGTCAAAGGGATCTAACAGTCGTTAATCTCAGCTTTACGCACCCCTAGTGGTTGTTTTCTTTTTTCTTCAGTATAGCATATTTTTATAGTTTATATAGTAAAATTTGACTGCAAATCTCTCGTTACATGATTGGAATTCTATTTTTCGAAAAAATAATAAAAATTATAGTTGACAAATGTAGATTTTCGGAGTATACTGATAACTGTAATCGACAAATGTAGATTTAGGAGGAATAACAATGCAGATTTCGGATGCAGAATGGCAGGTCATGAAGATTATTTGGATGCAGGGGGAACAGACCAGTACGGATTTGATCATGGTTCTGGCGGAACGGTTCGACTGGTCCAAGTCGACCATTCAAACTCTTTTGGCTCGTTTGGTTGAGAAAGAGTGTCTGACAAGGAAAAAAGAAGGCAAGTTCTTTGTCTATTCAGCCCTTTTAACTTTGGATCAAAGTCGAGACTTGCTTGTCCAAGATATCAAAAACAAGGTTTGTTCTCGTAGGATTAAGAACTTGTTGGCTGAATTGATTGTGGAATGTGATTTTACTCTGGCTGACTTGGAAGACTTGGAAGCTGTGATTTCTGAGAAAAAAGCTAGCGCTGTAACAGAAGTAAAATGTAATTGTATGTAAAGGAGACGTCATGTTAAATAGTATTGTAACCATTATTTGTATTGCCCTTATCGCGTTTATCTTGTTTTGGTTTTTCAAAAAGCCTGAAAAATCTGGACAAAAGGCCCAGCAAAAAAAGGGTTACCAAGAGATCCGAGTGGAAGTCATGGGGGGCTATACGCCTGAGTTGATTATTCTTAAAAAATCAGTGCCAGCCCGCATTGTCTTTGACCGCAAGGACCCTTCACCCTGTCTAGATCAGATCGTCTTTCCAGATTTTGGTGTGCATGCGGATCTTCCTATGGGTGAAGAGTATGTAGTGGAAATCACACCTGAGCAGACTGGAGAGTTTGGCTTTGCATGTGGTATGAACATGATGCACGGCAAGATGATTGTAGAGTAGGAGGAGACTATGACAGAAATTGTGAAAGCAAGCCTAGAAAATGGCATTCAAAAAATCCGTATCCGAGCTGAAAAAGGCTATCATCCAGCCCACATTCAGCTTCAAAAAGGGATTCCCGCTGAGATTACCTTTCATCGTGCCACCCCTTCAAACTGTTATAAGGAAATTCTTTTTGAAGAAGAAGGGATTCTAGAACCAATCGGTGTAGACGAGGAGAAGACAATTCGTTTTACACCTCAAGAATTAGGTCAACATGAATTTTCATGTGGCATGAAGATGCAAAAGGGGAGCTATACCGTAGTTGAGAAGACGCGAAAATCTCTATCCCTTTTACAGCGTTTTTGGATTACTAGTATCTTTACCCTGCCTCTTGTTTTCCTCATGATCGGGATGTTGACAGGGACTATTAGTCATCCAGTCATGCATTGGGGCACCTTTTTAGCCACAACGCCTATTATGCTGGTAGCAGGTGGTCCTTATATTCAGAGTGCTTGGGCCAGCTTTAAAAAACATAATGCCAACATGGATACCTTAGTGGCACTGGGAACTCTGGTAGCCTATCTTTATAGTCTGGTTGCTCTCTTTGCTGGGCTCCCTGTTTACTTTGAAAGTGCTGGATTTATCCTCTTCTTCGTTCTTTTAGGGGCAGTTTTTGAGGAGAAAATGCGAAAAAACACTTCCCAAGCTGTGGAGAAATTACTTGATTTGCAAGCTAAAACAGCAGAAGTCTTGCGTGATGATCGCTATGTTCAAGTTCCTTTGGAACAAGTCAAGGTAGGTGACCTGATTCGAGTGCGTCCCGGTGAAAAGATTGCGGTTGATGGTGTTGTAGTCGAAGGCGTCTCCAGTATTGACGAATCCATGGTGACAGGTGAGAGTCTGCCAGTAGACAAAACAGTTGGAGATACTGTGATTGGCTCTACCATCAATAATAGTGGCACTCTTATTTTTAAAGCAGAAAAAGTTGGTTCAGAGACTGTTTTGGCTCAGATTGTGGATTTTGTGAAGAAAGCTCAGACAAGTCGTGCGCCGATTCAGGATTTGACGGATAAAATTTCAGGCATTTTTGTCCCAGCAGTTGTCATTTTAGGGATTGTGACCTTTTGGGTTTGGTTCGTCTTGCTCAGGGATAGTGTAGTCGTGCTTGGAGCGAGTTTTGTCTCTTCTCTTCTCTATGGGGTGGCTGTTTTGATTATTGCCTGCCCTTGTGCCTTGGGACTTGCAACACCGACAGCCCTTATGGTGGGGACAGGTCGCAGTGCCAAGATGGGAGTTCTCCTCAAAAATGGAACGGTTCTACAGGAAATCCAGAAAGTTCAAACTATCGTCTTTGATAAGACCGGGACTTTGACTGAAGGGAAACCTGTGGTCACAGATATCATCGGCGACGAAGTAGAAGTGCTTGGATTGGCAGCTTCCTTGGAAGAAGCTTCTCAACACCCACTGGCTGAAGCCGTTGTGAAACGAGCGAGTGAAGCTGGACTTGAGTTTCACACTGTTGAAAATTTCCAAGCCTTGCACGGGAAAGGTGTCTCAGGGCAAATCAATGGAAAACAAGTTTTGCTTGGAAATGCTAAAATGCTGGATGGCATGACCATTTCTAGCGCTTATCAGGAAAAACTAGAAGAACTGGAAAAAGAAGCTAAGACAGTTGTGTTCTTGGCTGTTGAGAATGAAATCAAAGGATTGCTTGCTTTGCAAGATATTCCCAAGGAAAATGCCAAGCTAGCCATCAGTCAGTTGAAAAAACGTGGGCTTAAAACAGTCATGCTGACAGGAGACAATGCCGGTGTGGCGCGTGCTATTGCGGATCAGATTGGAATCGAAGAGGTCATTGCAGGTGTTTTACCAGAGGAAAAAGCCTATGAAATCCATAAACTGCAACAGTCAGGCAAGGTAGCCTTTGTTGGTGATGGGATTAATGATGCTCCTGCCCTCAGTGTTGCAGATGTGGGGATTGCCATGGGAGCTGGAACCGATATTGCCATCGAGTCAGCAGATTTGGTGTTGACAACCAATAACCTCTTAGGAGTAGTTCGTGCCTTTGACATGAGTAAGAAAACCTTTAATCGTATTTTGCTCAATCTTTTCTGGGCTTCTATCTATAACCTCATTGGTATTCCGATTGCAGCAGGAGTCTTTTCAAGTCTTGGTTTGGTGCTCAATCCAGAACTTGCAGGATTGGCCATGGCCTTTAGTTCAGTCTCTGTTCTGATCAGCTCTCTCATGCTTAATTTTACTAAAGTCGATTAAAAAGGCGGTCTTAACCGCTTTTTTGCTATTCTAACACAGATTTTAAAAACGTTTTCAATCTGTACTGTAATAGAGAATAAAAACTTCTGAGCACATTCTTAGGAGACCCAAAACAAATGTGGTAAAGTAGTAGAGTAAAAATTTGCTGAAACGTTTCCAATTAGTATATGAAGACGGATTTATCAAGTTTTAAAAATATTTGAAGGAGAGTTATCATTATGACTCAAGGGAAAATTACTGCATCTGCAGCAATGCTCAACGTATTGAAAACATGGGGCGTAGACACAATCTACGGTATCCCATCAGGAACACTCAGCTCATTGATGGATGCTTTGGCTGAAGACAAAGATATCCGCTTCTTGCAAGTTCGCCACGAAGAAACAGGTGCTCTTGCAGCGGTCATGCAAGCTAAATTCGGCGGCTCAATCGGGGTTGCAGTTGGTTCAGGTGGTCCAGGTGCGACTCACTTGATTAACGGTGTTTACGATGCAGCTATGGATAACACTCCATTCCTAGCAATCCTTGGATCACGTCCAGTTAACGAATTGAACATGGATGCTTTCCAAGAATTGAACCAAAACCCAATGTACAACGGTATCGCTGTATATAACAAACGTGTAGCTTACGCTGAGCAATTGCCAAAAGTTATTGACGAAGCTTGCCGTGCTGCAGTTTCTAAAAAAGGTCCAGCTGTTGTTGAAATCCCAGTAAACTTCGGTTTCCAAGAAATTGACGAAAATTCATACTACGGTTCAGGTTCATACGAACGCTCATTCATCGCTCCTGCTTTGAACGAAGTTGAAATCGACAAAGCTGTTGAAATCTTGAACAATGCTGAACGTCCAGTTATCTATGCTGGTTACGGTGGTGTTAAAGCTGGTGAAGTGATTACTGAATTGTCACGTAAAATCAAAGCACCAATCATCACAACTGGTAAAAACTTTGAAGCTTTCGAATGGAACTATGAAGGTTTGACAGGTTCTGCTTACCGTGTTGGTTGGAAACCAGCCAACGAAGTGGTCTTTGAAGCAGACACAGTTCTTTTCCTTGGTTCAAACTTCCCATTTGCTGAAGTTTACGAAGCATTCAAGAATACTGAAAAATTCATCCAAGTCGATATCGATCCTTACAAACTTGGTAAACGTCATGCCCTAGACGCATCTATCCTTGGTGACGCAGGTCAAGCAGCGAAAGCAATCCTTGACAAAGTGAATCCAGTTGAATCTACTCCATGGTGGCGTGCAAACGTTAAGAATAACCAAAACTGGCGTGATTATATGAACAAACTCGAAGGTAAAACTGAGGGTGAATTGCAATTGTATCAAGTTTACAATGCAATCAACAAACATGCTGATCAAGACGCTATCTATTCAATCGACGTAGGTGACACTACTCAAACATCTACTCGTCACCTTCACATGACACCTAAGAACATGTGGCGTACATCTCCACTCTTTGCGACAATGGGTATTGCCCTTCCTGGTGGTATCGCTGCTAAGAAAGACAATCCAGATCGCCAAGTATGGAACATCATGGGTGACGGTGCATTCAACATGTGCTACCCAGACGTTATCACAAACGTTCAATACGACCTTCCAGTTATCAACGTTGTCTTCTCAAATGGTAAATATGCCTTCATCAAGGACAAATACGAAGACACAAACAAACACTTGTTTGGTTGTGACTTCCCTAATGCTGACTATGCGAAAATCGCTGAAGCTCAAGGAGCTGTTGGATTTACAGTTGACCGTATCGAAGACATCGATGCAGTTGTTGCAGAAGCTGTTAAATTGAGCAAAGAAGGTAAAACTGTTGTTATCGATGCTCGCATCACTGAACACCGTCCACTTCCAGTAGAAGTACTTGAATTGGATCCAAAACTTCACTCAGAAGAAGCAATCAAAGCCTTCAAGGAAAAATACGAAGCAGAAGAACTCGTACCATTCCGCCTCTTCTTGGAAGAAGAAGGGTTGCAATCACGCGCAATTAAATAATTTCTTCGTGGAACTTAAAAAGATCGGAGCAATCCGGTCTTTTTATGGAGGATAGTGAATGAATTTAAATCAATTAGATATTATCGTTTCAGATGTTCCCCAAGTCTGTGATGACTTGGAGCGTATTTTGGATAAAAAGTCCGATTATGTTGATGACAGTTTTGCTCAGTTTACGATTGGCAGTCACTGTCTGATGTTGTCCCAAAATCATTTGATTCCTTTGGAAGATTTTCAGTCAGGAATCATTCTTCATATCGAGGTTGAGGATGTAGACCAGAGCTACAAACGGTTGAAAGAGCTTGGTATAAAGGTTTTACACGGACCAGATGTAACCGATTGGGGAACAGAGTCCTTATTAGTTAAAGGGCCTGCTGGTCTAGTGATTGATTTTTATCGTATGAAGTAGGTAATTCTATTATCAAATTTTTTATCTAAACATTCTTGGAGTGAAACTTAAAAAGATCGGAGCAATTCGATCTTTTTTGTATTTATGCGACTTTCAGTCCGTCTCGCTCCGTTAGGTGCGAGACAAAAAACCACCCGTTTTCACGGGTGGTTATGATTTCTACACTTATTGTTTGGCTTCCTGTTTTAATTGTTGCACCTGTTCCTCGTACTGGACAAGCTCCCTGTCTTTTATATTGATAGTCGCTTCTGCTTCAGCAATGCGGCTTCTCAGATCTTGAGTCTTGTTATGGTGATAGCTAATACCAATAGCACTACCAGCAATGATCCCGATTACTAGACAAGTAAAAATCACCAAAATCAAGGGAGCAGATAGTTGTGTAAAGACAAGACTGACAGTTACTGTTTGACGATTGAGTAGACCAAATGAGATCACAATGACTAATAAGCTCAAACCGCCAATTAGATAAGCCTTATCTTTCAGTGACAATTCATTAAATTTTTTTAGCATAAGTTCCTTTTCTCCTGACTATGTTGATAGAAAACTACACACCATTTAGGTATTAACAAAATTCATTTTACTAGAAAATTTCGATACTGTCAATAATTTCTAACGGCTTATTTACCATCAATCAATCGATTCATTGAAAAGGAGTATTCATTTTCTAATATTTGATTGAGTAAACAGAACGGAGCAATTCGGTCTTTTTTCTGTTCCCTCTTTCTTATAACAAGATTGTGATAGTTTATATCTTTATAACAAAAGTTTTAAAGACTTGATTGTTTTGAAAGAATATTTTAAAATAAGATTCAGTAAAAATGAAAGAGGTTTTGAAAATGTCTGAAAAACAAATGAAAATTTTGGGTTGGGTAGCGACCTTCATGTCTGTTATGATGTATGTGTCTTACTTCCCACAAATCATGAACAATCTGGCTGGTCAAAAAGGAAATTTCATCCAGCCCTTGGTTGCTGCCATCAACTGTAGTCTCTGGGTTTACTACGGTCTTTTCAAGAAAGAAAGAGATATTCCCCTTGCGGCTGCTAATGCACCGGGTATCGTTTTTGGCCTAGTAACGGCTATCACAGCTTTAATTTAAAAAGAAGACTGGTTTCAGTCTTTTTTTCGTATATATAAGAGTAAGTTTAGTGCTATTATTATCCAGAGGGTTCCAAACTTTTTGCCTCCTTTTTAGTATAATAGAAGTAATAAATCAATCGAGGTAAAGTGATGACAGAAATACTACAATTTCCAGAAGGATTTCTCTGGGGTGGTGCAACGGCGGCTAATCAATGTGAGGGTGCTTATAATCAGGACGGTCGTGGTCTTGCTAATGTGGATGTGGTGCCGATTGGTCCAGACCGTGAAGCCATTATCACAGGTCAGAAAAAGATGTTTTCGTTTGAGGAGGGCTATTTTTACCCAGCCAAGCAAGCTATTGATATGTACCATCATTACAAGGAAGATATTGCCCTTTTTGCGGAATTGGGCTTTAAGACTTATCGTCTATCCATTGCTTGGACTCGGATTTTTCCTAAGGGCGACGAAACAGTGCCAAATGAAGCTGGTCTAGCCTTTTATGAGGATTTATTTAAGGAGTGCCACAAGTATGGTATCCAACCTCTGGTGACTATCACTCATTTCGACTGTCCTATGCACTTGATTACAGAGTACGGTGGATGGCGTAATCGTCGGATGTTAGACTTCTATGAAAAACTTTGTCGCACACTCTTTACCCGCTATAAGGGTTTGGTCAAATACTGGCTTACCTTTAACGAAATCAACATGATTCTCCATGCCCCCTTTATGGGAGCTGGGCTCTGTTTTGAAGAAGGAGAAAATCAAGAACAGGTCAAATATCAAGCGGCCCATCATGAGCTGGTGGCTTCAGCCATGACGACTAAACTTGCCCACGAAATTGACCCAGAAAACAAGGTGGGATGTATGTTGGCAGCAGGGCAATACTATCCTAACACAGCCCATCCGAGAGATTACTGGGCTGCTATGGAGGAAGATCGCAAGAGTTACTTCTTCATTGATGTTCAAGCGCGTGGGGAATACCCAAATTACGCAAAGAAGCATTGGGAGCGTGAGGGGATTGAGATTCAAATGACGGCAGAGGATTTGGACTTGTTGAAGAATCACACTGTTGACTTTGTTTCCTTCTCTTACTATGCAAGTCGAGTGGCCTCAGGTGATCCAGAAGTTAAAGAATTAACTGCTGGAAATGTCTTTGCCTCCCTCAAAAATCCCTATCTAGAATCCTCAGAATGGGGATGGCAGATTGACCCACTTGGTCTTCGTATCACCCTCAATGCTATCTGGGATCGTTACCAAAAGCCAATGTTCATCGTGGAAAACGGTCTAGGTGCTATGGATACACCGGATGAGAATGGTTATGTAGCAGATGACTATCGGATTGCTTACTTAGAGGCTCATATCAAGGCTATGCGAGATGCCATTTACCAAGATGGAGTTGACTTGTTTGGGTATACGACTTGGGGCTGTATCGATCTGGTTTCGGCTGGAACAGGCGAAATGAACAAGCGGTATGGCTTTATCTATGTGGATCGTGATAATGAAGGTCATGGAAGTCTCAAACGTAGCAAGAAGAAGTCCTTCTACTGGTACAAGGATGTCATTGCCAGCAATGGTGCAAGCATTGAGTAGAGCACATTTGTTCACTATTTTTATAAAATCTTCTCCCTACTTTATAAGATGTGAAAAAGAGTTCAATTAGATGGAGCTTTTTGCTATAATGAGGGGAGAAAAATCAGACAGGAGAATATGATGTCAGAACCATTATTTTTACAATCAGTTATGCAAGAAAAAATTTGGGGTGGAACCAAGCTACGTGATGAGTTTGGCTACGACATCCCAAGTGAAAAAATAGGAGAATATTGGGCCATCTCAGCCCATCCAAATGGCGTTTCAAAGGTGGCCAATGGTCGTTTTGAGGGAACAGACCTTGCTACTTTGTATGCGGAACATCGTGAATTGTTTGGTAACCGTCCAGAACCTGTGTTTCCACTATTGACCAAGATTCTCGATGCTAATGACTGGCTCAGCGTCCAAGTTCACCCAGACGATGCCTATGGATTAGAACATGAAGGCGAGCTCGGAAAAACAGAGTGCTGGTATATCATCGCAGCAGACGAAGGTTCAGAGATTATCTATGGTCACAATGCCAAATCAAAAGAAGAACTTCGCCAGCAAATTGAGGATAAGAACTGGGATGCGCTGTTGACAAAAGTGCCAGTCAAGGCTGGTGATTTCTTCTATGTACCAAGCGGAACCATGCACGCTATTGGAGCAGGTATCTTGATTCTTGAAACTCAGCAGTCTAGCGATACCACCTACCGTGTTTATGACTTTGACCGCAAGGACGACAAGGGCAACTTGCGTGAACTTCACCTTGAAAAATCTATCGATGTTTTAAACATTGGAGAGCCTGCCAATAGCCGTCCTGTAACTATCAAAGCAGATGATCTACGTTCCACTCTCCTTGTATCCAGCGAGTTCTTCGCAGTTTACAAGTGGGAAATCACTGGCAAAGTTGACTTTGAAAAGACAGCTGACTACAGCCTGTTCAGTGTCTTAGCTGGTCAAGGCCAACTAACTGTTGACGGGAAAAACTATCCAATCCAAAAAGGCAGCCACTTTATCCTACCAAGTGATGTCGAAGCTTGGACCTTGGAAGGTCAAGGTTTGGAATTGATTGTTAGTCATCCATAAAAAAGAAAGGACCTGAGTTTACTACTCAAGTCCTTTTTAATTACATAAATTGGGCGATAAAAACCACAATGATGATAATAGGAATGATGAAACGAAGGAGGAAAAGCCAGACTTGGAAAAGTCCTTGTTTCCATGCTCTTTCATCAAGATGGAGTTCCTCCATGGCAAGGGCCTTTTTAAAGATATAGCCAGTAAAAAGAGACAGACAGAGAGCCCCAAATGGCATGAGGAGATTGGAAACCAAGAAATCCATAGCATCAAAGAAAGTCTTTCCAAAAATGTGAACATCAGCCATGACTCCGTAGGATAGGGCTGAAGGAATTCCAAAGCCAAAGGTCAAGATTCCCAAAATCACACTCCACTTAGCCCGCTTGCTGTTATCCTGATTGGTGATATTGCCCACATTGATTTCCAGCATAACGACAGAAGAAGTGACCGTCGCAAAGAGGAAGAGCAAGAGGAAAAGGATGTAAAAAATGGTTCCAAAGGGCATCTTGTCAAAGAGTTGGGGCAAGACGATAAAGAGCAAGCTAGGTCCCCCTTCAGACTGAATATTGAAGGCTGACATGGCTGGGAAAATGGCTAGTCCCGCCATGATGGATACCGATATGTTCATGGCTACGATGGAAATCCCTGACTGGACCAGATTGGTTTTCTTGTTCAAGTAGGAAGCATAGGTCAGCATGGCTGTCACCCCTAGTGAGAGGGCAAAGAAAGATTGACCCAGAGCATAGAGGAGACCAGCGCTGGTTAGTTTTGAAAAGTCTGGTTTGAGGAAGTAAAGAACGCCTTCCATGGCATTTGGTAAGCTTAGCGAGCGCCCAATGATCACGACAAAAATGATAAAGAGCAGAGGCATCATAACTTTTGAGGCTCTTTCAATCCCTTTTTGAACTCCACGTGATACAATAAAGATATTCAACAAGATAAAGGCAGCTTGTGCGCCAAGGGCAATGGCTGGATTTGAAATGATTGAAGTAAATAACTGAGCATAATCACCCGTTCCACCAAGCTGGAACAATTTCCCAAACTCAATGCCTAGATAGACTAAAATCCATCCCCCTATAACACTATAGAAGGAGAGAAGGATGAAGAGGGCAAAGGCACCAATCCAACCGATAGAATTGTATTTGCTATTGTTGCCAAGTTTTCCAAAGGTTTTGATAGCAGAGACGCCAGCACTACGGCCAAGGGCAAACTCAGCAAGCAGGAGCGGGAAACCGATTAAAATGGTAGAAATAAGAAAGACTAGTAAAAAGCCTCCACCGCCATTAGCAGCAGTCATGTAGGGAAATTTCCAAACGGCTCCAAGTCCGATGGCTGAACCAGCAGATGCTAGGATAAAGCCTAGTTTCGAGCCCCATTGCGATTTTTCTGACATAGTTGAACTCCGATCTCGTTTTTTAAAATAAGAAAAGGCTACTTGAGTTGTCAAATAGCCCTCTCTCAATGGCTCTTTATGAGCCTTCTGTTTGATTGATAGACTTGACTATCCTATCATGTTTTCTAAGGTCTGTCAAGAAAACCATTTTCAAGTTTTCACACCTTTCCCAAAAAGTTAAAAATTTTTCGTAAAAACGCTTGACTCTGACCTAAGGGGAGGGGTTATACTATCAATGTAATACTCTTCGAAAATCAACTTCAAACCACGTCAGCGTCGCCTTACCGTACTCAAGTACAGCTTGCGGCTAGCTTCCTAGTTTGCTCTTTGATTTTCATTGAGTATAAGGAGGAAATCATGTACCATATAAAAGAAGCTGCGCAGCTTTCAGGTGTTTCTGTCAAGACCCTGCATCACTACGATAAGATAGGGCTCTTGGTTCCCTTAAAGTCGGAAAACGGCTATCGAACCTATAGTCAAGAGGATTTGGAACGACTTCAGGTCATTCTTTATTACAAATATCTAGGCTTTTCTTTAGAAAAAATAGCAGAGCTATTAAAGGAAGAAAGGACAGATTTATTGCCCCATTTGACCAGACAGTTGGACTATTTGACTCGAGAAAGGCAACATCTGGATACCCTGATTTCCACCTTGCAAAAAACCATTCAAGAACAAAAAGGAGAAAGAAAAATGACGATTGAGGAAAAATTCACTGGATTTAGCTATCAAGACAATCAAAAATACCACCAAGAAGCGGTAGAGAAGTATGGACAAGAAGTCATGGATCAGGCTCTCGAACGCCAAAAAGGTCGCGAAGAAGAGGCCACAGCCGCCTTCAACCAAGTTTTTCAAGCCTTGGCACAAAACCTTCAAAATGGACTAACTGCAACAGCGGTCGAAAACCAAGAAGAAGCAGCCAACCTCTTGCAAGCTATTCGTACTTATGGATTTGACTGCTCTATTGAGGTATTCGGTCATATCGGCAAAGGCTACGTCTACAACCCAGAGTTTAAGGAAAACATTGACAAATTTGGACCTGGAACAGCCAAGTACACATCAGATGTCATTGCTGCTTACGTTCAGACAAATGCAGAATAAATAGGCTAGGAATTTCCTAGCCTATTTTTTACTTCAAATCATAAAGCCAATCTTCGCCGTCTTTATAGTAGAAGAATTCACTCAGATCCTCCTCTAAAAATACACGAAGCATATCAGACATATCATTAGTAGCAAGTTTTAGATGAGACAGATTGTCAAAATCCTCCCACCAAACCTTCCCTTCGTCTGAAGACTGGAGTTCACCAGTAAAGTGTTCTGTCTTGTAAAAAAGGACGACATAACGATAATCCTTGTCATCGTACCAGTTTTTGATACCACAGAGTTGGGGTTTGGAAATGGTCAGACCAGTTTCTTCTTTCACTTCACGAATGACAGCATCGACAAAGGATTCGCCACGTTCAACATGACCACCAGGAAAAGTAATGCCAGGCCAGTCGGGACTAACTCGGTCTTGGACCAGGACCTTGTCTCCATTTTGAATCATACACATATTGACAAATTCGACTGTTTCTCTTCTATTCATTCTTTATAACCTTTGATTTTTAATCATAATGTAGACTTCCTGCCACCCAGCCGGTGCAGAGGGCAGAAGTGATGTTAAAGCCACCCGTGTGGGCATTGATATCCAGTACCTCACCAGCAAAGTGGAGTCCAGGAACGAGCTTGCTTTCGAGGGTTTTGGGATTGATTTCCTTAAGACTGACACCGCCTTTGGTGACAAAGGATTTGGCAAGGGACATTTTTCCGGTCACAGGGATTTTGAGGGCCTTGATGGACTGGAGAAGTTGTTCACGTTCCTTTTCAGTCAGTTGTTTGACTTTTTCAGGATAGACTTGCACAAGAAATTCTGCCAAGCGTTCTGGAAGCAAAGTTTTTAAAGCATTTTTCAAGGATTTTTCCCGATTTTCCTCTAGAAATGCTACCAAGTCGCTCTCAGAAAGTTGAGGTAAGACATCCAAAGAAAGGACTTCACCTCCCTTGACAAAACTAGACATACGCAGAGCAGCAGGACCCGACAAACCAAAGTGGGTAAAGAGCAGATCGTGAGTGATGACATGCTTACCATAGCTTAAGGTCACATCGTCTAGTGAAATCCCCTGAAGCGCTTTGTGTGGAAAATCAGTCAACAATGGGCTCTCAGCAGCTTCAAGCTCAGTAATGGTATGTTTAAAATGGCGGGCGATCTCATGCCCAAAACCAGTAGAACCAGTAGAAGGATAGGATTTACCACCAGTTGTAACAATCAGTTTATTACAAGTGAAGGTTTGGTCTGCGGACTTAAGGACAAACTGGTCGTCTATCTTTTTAACCGAAACAATTTCTGTTTGAGTAGCAACTTGACCACCGAGTTCAGTGATTTTCTTTTCTAGTGTCTCGATAATAGTCCGAGACTTGTCACTAGCAGGAAAGACGCGTCCGTGGTCCTCGACCTTGAGTTTAACACCATTTTCCGTAAAAAAGTTGATGATATCATGGTTATCAAACTGGGAGAAGACACTGTAAAGAAACCGCCCGTTACCAGGGATGCCAGCTAATAGGTCATCTAAAGTTCCATTGTTGGTCACATTACAACGACCACCGCCCGTTCCAGCTAATTTTTTCCCAAGTTTTCGATTTTTTTCGATGAGTAGAGTTTTCTGACCATAAAAGCTACTGGAAATGGTAGCCATCATACCTGCAGGTCCTCCACCAATGACAATAGTATCAAAATGTTTCATAGCTCTATTGTACCACAAAAAACAAGAGATGCTTGACATCTCTTGTTGCTCATAATCTTAGTTGATTTCATATCCCATCAACAAACCGCCATCTTCTGCATAGAAACTGCAGAGACCAGATGTCGGGATGATTTTGATATCCGCTTGTGGGAAGGTTTCCAGCAAGCGTTCTGACAATTGCTGACAGAATTTTTCATTGCTGCGATGAGCCATGACGATACGGCCACCAGCGTAGCCAGCCTTGATGAGTTCTTCATAGGCTGCTTGAAGGGATTTTTTTGGTCCACGCGCTTTTTGGAGTAGTTCTAGGGTTCCAGTTTCACTTGCTTCCCCAACCATACGGATGTTGAGAAGACCGACAACTGTACCGATCAGCTTGCTTAAACGACCATTTTTTACCAAGTTATCAACCTTAGCGAGTACAAAAAGCAACTTCGTTTTTTCTTGGTAGGCTGTAATAGCTTCAACAATTTCCTCATAAGAAAGTCCTTGATCAATCAAGCTATTGATTTTCTCGACAATCAAGTCAACCTCACCACCTGCAGACAATGTATCGATCACATGAATCTGAGTGTCAGGGTGTTCTTCCAGATAGATATTCTTAGCGAGCTGTGCACTATTATGGCTACCTGAAAGAGTACCAGTGATAGTAACGACAAAGATATGCTTAGCACCTTCAAATGCTCGCAAGTAATCATCAGGGCTAGGACAAGCTGATTTTGAAGCCTCAGAAGTCGCATACATGGTTTCCATCATGTGGTCAATGTCGAGATTGGCATCATCGATAAAGACCTGATCAGCTACTTGAATGGTTAAAGGAACACTCACAAATTCAGTATCGATAGCAAGAGTAGGCAGTTGACGATAATCACAACCAGAGTCAGCTACAATCTTCCAAGTCATAGAAATTCTCCATCTTTGTCACTTATACATTGACAAAGGTTCTGTCTTTTTTTACAATTATATCATGAAAGCCCTTGAAACAAAAGTACCACCTCTCTGTTGTCACAAGTAGAAAGAAATTGTTATGTCTGAACGTAAAATATCTGAAAAATCTCTTGAAAATCTCAGAAAATCAAATCAAGAATCCAATTTTTTAACCAGAGAAGCAATCGAGACGGCTCTTTTGCAACTTCTAGAGAAAAAAGATTTGGCCAAGATTAGCATTTCGGAGCTGGTCAAACGGGCTGGTGTCTCTCGTGCTGCCTTCTATCGTAACTATGACTCCAAAGAAGAGATTTTGGAAAGTGTTTTTAAACGCAGTGTCCATAACATTATGGAACAGTTGAGCCACTACGATGTCAAAACAGACCTTTATCTAGTCTGGGTACACCTTTTCCGCGCAGCCAAGAAAGAAGCCAAGGTTATCCAACTTGCTCTGGACTATCATTTGGAAAAGATTTTTGTCCAAGCCATGCAGGAATTTCTAGAAAAATACCATGGAAAGTCAAAAGGCGTTAGCAGCTACCTTCATTCCTTTTGGAGTTCTGCCATCGTATCAGTTCTGCTCAAATGGATCAAGGATGGCATGAAGGTTCCAGCTGAAAAGATTGCAGATTTACGCTTGCCATTTTTCAAAAAATAGGGGATAAGGAGAAGAATTATGACAGAAAAAAGACTGGCTTGGGATGAGTACTTTGCAGCCCAGGCTTTACTGATTGCCAATCGTTCGACATGCAAACGTGCCAAGGTGGGAGCGGTCCTCGTCAAGGACAATAAAGTCATTTCAACTGGCTATAATGGTTCCGTATCAGGAACGGAGCACTGTATTGACCACGAATGTCTGGTCATTGAAGGTCACTGTGTTCGAACCCTTCACGCCGAGGTTAATGCCATCTTGCAAGGAGCCGAACGAGGGGTTCCAAGAGGATTTACAGCCTATGTGACCCATTTTCCGTGTCTGAACTGCACCAAACAACTGCTACAAGTTGGTTGTAAGTGCGTGGTTTATATCAACCAGTACCGAATGGATGACTATGCCCAGTACCTTTATCATGAAAAAGGCACCGAGTTGACCCATTTACCATTAGAGACTGTTCAGACAGCTCTTCAAGAGGCAGATTTGATTTAAAAATTAATAAAAATAAATGGTTTAGAAAGCTTTTTAAACCGTTTTTTGATATAATAAGAAGAATAAATTGAAAGAAGGAACTCAGAAAATGGGAAAAATTGAAGTCATTAATCATCCACTCATTCAACACAAATTGTCAATCTTGCGACGTACAGATACTTCTACAAAAGCTTTTCGTGAACTAGTTGATGAGATTGCAATGTTGATGGGATATGAAGTACTTCGTGATCTTCCACTTGAAGATGTGGAAATCGAAACACCTATCACAAAGACCGTTCAAAAACAATTGGCTGGGAAAAAATTGGCGATTGTCCCAATCTTGCGTGCAGGTATCGGGATGGTAGATGGCCTCTTGAGCTTGGTTCCAGCAGCCAAAGTTGGTCATATCGGTATGTACCGTGATGAAGAAACCCTTCAACCAGTTGAATACTTGGTGAAATTGCCTGAGGATATTGACCAACGTCAAATCTTTGTCGTTGATCCAATGTTGGCAACAGGTGGCTCAGCAATCTTGGCAGTAGATTCACTTAAAAAACGTGGCGCTTCAAATATCAAGTTTGTCTGCCTAGTATCTGCTCCAGAAGGAGTGAAAGCTCTTCAAGAAGCACACCCAGATGTAGAGATCTTTACAGCAGCTTTGGATGAACGCTTGAACGAACACGGTTATATCGTTCCAGGTCTTGGAGATGCTGGAGACCGCTTGTTCGGTACTAAATAAAATCCCAAAGTAAATAGTGAAACTAGAAGTTCGTTTTTAACTTGAAAGGAGGTTGAGTTTTTGTTTCTGTTTAGAGAATAGAACAAAAATTTGACCTTTTTTGACCAAAAAGATATAATAGTTCTGTATTGAGTCGTAAGACTAAGAAAATTCAACATAAAAGGAGAAATGAATGATTCCTGTAGTTATTGAACAAACAAGCCGTGGAGAACGTTCCTATGACATTTACTCTCGTCTTCTGAAAGACCGCATCATCATGCTAACAGGTCCAGTTGAAGACAACATGGCCAACTCTGTTATCGCCCAATTACTTTTCTTGGATGCCCAAGACAGCACAAAAGATATTTACCTTTATGTCAACACACCTGGAGGCTCTGTGTCAGCTGGTTTGGCAATCGTTGATACCATGAACTTTATCAAGGCAGATGTCCAAACAATCGTTATGGGGATGGCTGCATCCATGGGGACAGTCATCGCATCAAGTGGAGCAAAAGGCAAACGTTTCATGCTTCCAAATGCAGAGTACATGATTCACCAACCAATGGGTGGTACAGGTGGTGGTACCCAACAGACAGATATGGCAATCGCTGCAGAGCACTTGCTTAAAACTCGTAAGACTTTGGAGCAAATCCTTGCAGATAACTCTGGTAAATCAGTCGAGCAAATTCATGCTGACGCTGAACGTGATTACTGGATGAGTGCCCAAGAAACACTTGAATATGGCTTTATTGATGAAATCATGGCTAATAATTCTTTAAGCTAAGCAACCTAGAAAGCAAACTCGACGGAGTTCGCTTTTTTTGATATAATAGGAGAAGATTTCTTAGAAAGAGGATCCCTCATGTTTGAAAAAACAAATCGATCAGGATTAATCATCTATCTCTACTATAATCGAGATGCAAAAAAAATTCAGGAATACGGTGATATCTGTTACCATTCCAAAAAACATCGTTACTTGCAGCTCTATGTTCCAACTGAGGAGTTAGATGACTTAGTTGAGAGATTAGGTAAGGAAAGATATATCAAGAAAATTAGACGTTGCCATATTCAAGAGCTAGAAACTCCTTTCGTTGGCAATCTCTATCGTAACGAAGAAAACGTTATCATTTAAAAAATTAAATAAATGTATTGACAATTTTCTGATAATTCGGTATATTCTTAACATACAATTTTTGAAACAACTATAAGGAGATTAAAAATGAAGAAAAAATTTGCCCTATCTTTTGTGGCTCTTGCTAGTGTGGCTCTTCTTGCTGCCTGTGGAGAGGTCAAGTCAGGAACGTCAAACACAACTGGAAATCCAGTAGACGAAAAAACAATTAAAATCGGTTTTAACTTTGAAGAGACAGGTGCTGTGGCAGCTTACGGTACAGCTGAACAAAAAGGTGCCCAACTTGCTGTAGACGAAATCAACGCTGCAGGTGGAATTGATGGAAAACAAATCGAAGTTGTGGACAAAGACAACAAGTCAGAAACTGCTGAAGCAGCCTCTGTTACTACAAACCTTGTTACCCAATCAAAAGTAGCAGCTATTGTAGGACCTGCGACATCTGGTGCAACTGCTGCAGCTGTAGCTAACGCTACTAAAGCTGGAGTGCCATTGATTTCACCAAGTGCTACTCAAGACGGTTTGACTAAAGGTCAAGATTACCTATTTATCGGAACATTCCAAGATAGCTTCCAAGGGAAGATTATTTCTAACTATGTAACAAACAAATTGAATGCTAAGAAGGTTGTTCTTTATACTGACAACGCTAGTGACTATGCAAAAGGTATTGCTAAATCTTTCCGCGAAGCATACAAGGGTGAGATTGTAGCAGATGAAACGTTTGTAGCAGGTGATACTGACTTCCAAGCAGCCCTTACTAAAATGAAAGACAAAGAGTTTGACGCTATCGTAGTTCCAGGTTACTACACAGAAGCTGGTAAAATTGTAAACCAAGCTCGTGGTATGGGAATTGATAAACCAATCATTGGTGGTGATGGATTTAACGGTGAAGAATTTGTTCAACAAGCAACTGCTGAAAGAGCATCAAACATTTACTTCATCTCCGGATTCTCAACTACAGTTGATGTTTCTGCAAAAGCTAAAGCTTTCCTTGAAGCATACCGTGCTAAATATAACGAAGAGCCTTCAACATTCTCAGCTTTGGCCTATGACTCAGTTTACCTAGTAGCAAATGCTGCAAAAGGTGCTAAAAACTCAGGTGAAATCAAGGACAACCTTGCTAAAACCAAAGATTTTGATGGTGTAACTGGTCAAACAAGCTTTGATGCTGACCACAATACAGTGAAAACTGCTTACATGATGACCATGAACAATGGTAAGGTTGAAGAAGCAGAAGTTGTAAAACCATAACATTAGAATAGTAATTGAAATGGGGAATGAGCCTTTGACTCACTCCCTGTTTCGGTGTTTATGAACTTGTGAAAATAATGAAATTTTCTAAAAAATAACGATAGAAAAGAGTGAATGCTATGCTCCAACAACTTGTGAATGGTCTAATTCTGGGTAGTGTTTATGCACTTTTGGCTCTGGGTTATACCATGGTTTATGGAATTATCAAACTCATCAACTTCGCCCATGGCGATATTTACATGATGGGTGCCTTTATTGGTTACTTTTTGATTAATTCTTTCCAAATGGATTTCTTTTTAGCTTTAATTATTTCAATGGCAGGGACCGCACTACTTGGTGTTGTGATTGAGTTTCTTGCCTACCGTCCTTTACGACACTCTACACGTATTGCTGTATTGATTACTGCCATCGGGGTGTCTTTCCTACTGGAATACGGAATGGTTTATCTAGTAGGCGCCAATACTCGTGCCTTCCCTCAAGCAATTGAAACAGTCCGCTTTGACTTGGGACCAATTAGCTTGACAAATGTTCAATTGATGATTTTAGCAGTTTCTGTCCTCTTGATGGTTTTATTACAATTGATCGTCCAAAAAACAAAAATGGGGAAAGCCATGCGTGCGGTATCAGTTGATAGTGACGCAGCTCAATTGATGGGAATTAATGTAAATCGTACAATCAGCTTTACCTTTGCTTTGGGTTCAGCTCTTGCTGGTGCAGCGGGTGTCCTCATTGCCCTTTACTACAACTCTCTTGAACCTTTGATGGGTGTGACTCCAGGTCTAAAATCATTCGTTGCGGCCGTACTCGGTGGTATCGGAATTATTCCTGGTGCAGCTCTAGGGGGATTTGTGATTGGCTTGTTGGAAACATTTGCTACTGCCTTTGGTATGTCTGATTTCCGTGATGCTATCGTATATGGAATCTTGCTTTTGATTCTGATTGTTCGACCTGCAGGTATCCTTGGTAAGAATGTGAAAGAGAAGGTGTAAACAATGAAGACAAATCTTAAAGTAAATATTCTCTGGTTATTCCTTCTGTTAGCGGGTTATGGATTGATTAGTGTACTGGTTTCTGCTGGTGTTCTCAATCTATTTCATGTTCAAATTTTAGAACAAATTGGGATTAATATCATCCTTGCAGTAGGTTTGAACTTAATCGTTGGTTTTTCAGGACAATTCTCACTCGGTCATGCAGGTTTTATGGCGATTGGTGCTTATGCAGCAGCGATTATTGGTTCAAAATCACCAACCTATGGCGCCTTCTTTGGAGCGATGGTTTTGGGTGCCTTGATTTCTGGTGCAGTCGCTTTGCTCGTTGGTATTCCAACACTCCGTTTGAAGGGTGACTACCTGGCTGTTGCGACACTAGGTGTTTCAGAAATCATTCGTATCTTTATCATTAATGGTGGAAGTTTGACCAACGGTGCTGCAGGTATCTTGGGTATTCCAAACTTTACCAACTGGCAAATGGTTTATCTATTTGTGGTGATCACAACTATTGCAACTCTCAACTTCTTACGTAGTCCAATTGGACGCTCTACTCTATCTGTTCGTGAGGATGAGATTGCTGCAGAGTCTGTTGGGGTAAACACTACAAAGATCAAGATTATTGCTTTTGTCTTTGGAGCCATTACAGCAAGTATTGCTGGTTCACTTCAGGCCGGTTTTATCGGTTCTGTTGTCCCAAAAGATTACACCTTTATTAATTCCATCAACGTGTTGATTATCGTTGTATTTGGTGGACTTGGATCGATTACTGGTACCATCGTTTCAGCGATTGTTTTAGGAATTTTAAATATGCTCCTTCAGGATGTAGCAAGCGTGCGTATGATCATCTACGCTTTGGCTCTTGTATTGGTCATGATTTTCAGACCAGGTGGACTTCTTGGGACATGGGAATTGAGTCTATCACGTTTCTTTAAAAAATCTAAGAAGGAGGGACAAAACTAATGGCATTACTTGAAGTTAAACAGTTAACCAAACATTTTGGCGGTCTAACAGCTGTTGGAGATGTCACTCTTGAATTGAACGAGGGAGAATTGGTTGGTCTGATTGGACCAAACGGGGCTGGTAAAACAACCCTTTTCAATCTCTTGACCGGCGTTTATGAACCAAGCGAAGGTACTGTGACACTAGATGGACATCTCCTAAATGGGAAAACTCCCTATAAGATTGCCTCACTTGGTCTCAGTCGTACCTTCCAAAATATTCGTTTGTTCAAGGACTTGACAGTTTTGGAAAATGTTTTGATTGCATTTAGCAATCATCATAAACAACATGTTCTTGCGAGCTTCCTACGCCTACCAGCTTTTTATAAGAACGAGGAAGAATTAAAAAGCAAAGCTTTGGACTTACTGAAGATTTTTGATTTGGATGGCGACGCAGATACTCTTGCGAAGAATCTGGCCTATGGTCAACAACGTCGATTAGAAATTGTTCGTGCTCTGGCAACTGAACCTAAGATCCTCTTTTTGGACGAACCTGCAGCTGGTATGAATCCACAAGAAACAGCTGAATTGACAGAATTGATCCGTCGTATCAAAGATGAATTTAAAATTACCATCATGCTGATCGAACATGACATGAATTTGGTTATGGAAGTCACTGAGCGTATCTATGTTCTTGAATATGGTCGGTT
Organism: Streptococcus jiangnanensis; assembly: GCF_040888325.1. Classification (GTDB taxonomy): domain Bacteria; phylum Bacillota; class Bacilli; order Lactobacillales; family Streptococcaceae; genus Streptococcus; species Streptococcus jiangnanensis. The sequence continues at coordinate 27,757 of NZ_JBFNFF010000007.1, forward strand.
GATTGCTCATGGGACTCCGGATGAGATCAAGAACAACAAACGCGTTATTGAAGCTTATCTAGGAGGTGAAGCCTAATGTCTATGTTAAAAGTTGAAAACCTCTCTGTGCATTACGGTATGATCCAAGCAGTTCGTGATGTAAGTTTCGAGGTTAATGAAGGTGAAGTTGTTTCCTTGATTGGTGCCAATGGTGCTGGTAAAACAACCATTCTTCGTACCCTTTCAGGTTTAGTTCGTCCAAGTGCTGGTAAAATTCAGTTTTTGGGAAAAGAAATTCAAAAGTTGCCAGCGCAAAAAATCGTGGCAGGTGGTCTTTCACAAGTTCCTGAGGGACGCCATGTTTTTCCAGGCTTGACTGTTATGGAAAACTTGGAAATGGGAGCCTTTTTAAAGAAAAATCGTGAAGAAAATCAAGCTAACTTGAAAAAAGTCTTTTCACGTTTCCCTCGTCTGGAAGAACGTAAAAACCAAGATGCAGCAACTCTTTCAGGTGGTGAACAGCAGATGCTTGCTATGGGACGCGCTCTCATGTCTACACCTAAGCTCCTTCTCTTGGATGAGCCGTCAATGGGACTTGCCCCTATCTTTATCCAAGAAATTTTTGATATCATTCAAGATATTCAGAAGCAAGGAACAACAGTTCTCCTAATTGAACAGAACGCTAACAAGGCTCTTGCTATCTCTGACCGTGGTTATGTACTTGAAACAGGCAAGATCGTCCTATCAGGAACAGGAAAAGAGCTCGCAGCATCAGATGAAGTCAGAAAAGCATATCTAGGTGGCTAAAAAGGTCCCGGGGACCTTTTTAGTCGGCAGATAAGGATTGCGCAAGTAATCATCCAATCCAGTGGATTGTTTTATAGTCGGTAGATGAGAGTTGCGAAAGCAATTTCCCTATAGACCCGGGGGACCTTTTTAGTCGGCAGATAAGGATTGCAACCAAGCGAAACCTAATACGACTACTTATCAAAAATATAAAATATTTCAGGGCTCCAGAATAAGGAGCTCTTTTATTTATATGTTTTTGAGGAAAGGGAAGAAGGCCTTAATTTTTACTCATTGTTTCCCTATTTGAATTGACAGTCATTTTTGTTCATATTATAATATGAGTAAGAAAAAATTGAACAGGAGGACTGAGAAATGCTAACAGAGAAACAATTTAAACTTTTGCGTTTTATGTTGATACATAAAGAAAAGACCTTTACTCAGAGACAGTTAGCTGAAGAGTTAGACCTATCTTTAGGAACAATTAACACATTATTGAAAAAACTGAAAGAAGAGAAGTGGGTTGATGAGGAGCTTCACTTAACCGAACTGGGCCAAAAAGTTTTAGAACCCTATCGAGTAGAAAATGCCATTATAATGGCTGCTGGCATGAGTAGTCGTTTTGCTCCTTTGTCTTATGAGATTCCAAAAGGATTGCTTCAAGTCAAGGGGGAACGCTTGATAGAGAGGGAAATCAGACAGCTGCAAGAAGCAGGAATAGAAGATATAACTGTTATTGTAGGCTATCTTCAAGAAAAAATGTTCTATCTTGCAGAGAAGTTTGGTGTAAAAATTGTAGTGAATAATGATTACTACAAATACAATAACTGCTCATCTCTTATGTTGGTTAAAGATCAACTTTCCAACACTTATATTTGTTCATCGGATAATTATTTTGTGGAAAATCCGTTTGAGCAATATATTTATAGTGGTTATTACTCGACGATATTTGCAGAAGGTCAAACGGACGAATATTGTGCGATAGAGGATTCGAATCACACCATCATTGATATCCAAATTGGTGGAGAAAATACTTGGGCCATGGTGGGGCACGTTTATTTTGACCGTGCATTTAGCAAGAAATTCAAGGAAATTTTAGAAACCGAGTTTAAACACGAACCTTATCGTGAACAGCTTTGGGAGGATTACTATAGTCGCCATGTCAAGGAACTACTTTTAGAAGCACGCCACTATTCAGCGGATATTGTTAAAGAATTCGACTCTCTAGATGAACTCCGTCAATTTGATGAACGTTATTTGGTAAATGCAGACTCAGCTATTATCGATAATATCTGTAAGACATTAAAGTGTGTGGCTTCAGATATTGTCAATATCAAACCTCTAAAAGATGGGTTAACCAACACATCATTTTCATTTGACTGTCTAGGAAAAAGATATGTTTACCGTCATCCGGGCAGGGGAACGGAAAATTATATCGACCGAGCTAGTGAAGCAGCTTCAATGGAAATTGCTGCAAAATTAAAGATTGACCGTACCTTCGTAGCTATGAACAAGGATGAGGGCTGGAAAATTTCAGAATTTATTCCCAATGCTAAGCAACTGGATTATGATAATTGGGATGATGTGACACAAGCAATGGACCTCTTGAGACGCTTACACCAATCTGGAGAAAAAACGGAACATTCCTTTGACCAATTTGAGGGAATTGATGATTTTAGAGAAAAATTGAAGGCTAGAAATCGATTTGAGTTTGATGGCCTCGAGGACTTGGATAAAACTGTTTCACTTCTCAAAAACTATTTACAGAATGATCCGAAACAGGTTGTTCTTTGTCATGGAGATTCCTATAGTCCTAATTTCTTGTTGAATGAAGCAGGCGAAATGAGCTTGATTGATTGGGAATATTCTGGAATGGGAGAGCCAGCAGGAGATTTGGGGACCTTTATCGCTTGTTCCAATTATACCGTAGAGGATGCTGAAAAAGTACTGGAATTGTATTTGCAAGAAGTACCAGATAAGAAAAACAAACGTCACTATTTGGCTTATGTAGCAGTAACCTCATATTATTGGTTCTTGTGGGCTTTGTTCCAGGAGAGTGTCGGAAAACCAGTTGGTGAATTTCTCTACATCTGGTATCGCTATACCAAACAATATGGACAACTAGCTCTTGATTTGTATTTGGAGGAAAACTAAGATGAAAACGACATCTGAAATTGAAGAATTAGTAGCAACTGAAACAAAGAGAAGATTGGAAGAAATGGAGTCGCCAAACTACGAGTTTGTTCAACCCTTCCTAAAAAGTGATTTCATTTTAATCATCTCCATAGTCCTAATCAACCTTATTTTGATTATCTTAGCAATGACGGGAGGAATTCAATAACATGTCTAAAATGAATGACTATATCCAACAAGAAACCATAACCGGAATTGTTCCCATGACCAATAAGGATCGTCAGTATTCTTTCTGGGATCTCTTTCTATCGACAAGTGGTTTTGCCATTGCTACTTGGTGTTATACCCAAGGAGCCTATGTAGCTCAATATTTGACCTTTAATCAAATGTTGATAAATATTTTTAGCTTTAACATTATCTGGGTCTTCATTGAATGTCTTCCTATTTTGTTTGCGGTTAAGTATGGAATTGATTTGTGGATTTGGTTGAGAGCTGTTCTAGGAAAAAGAGGTGTAGCCCTGTTATCAACCATTATTAGCTTGGCTAACTTTGGATGGTATGCTGTTGCGGCCAATCTTTTTGCTAGTTCCATGATCCATTTGGCAAATAATTTTGGTCTTGGTTTGGACAAGGGAGTATGGGCGCCTATTCTTGGTACCCTCTGTGTTCTGCTTGGAACTCTCATTGCTCTTGGTGGCCCAGAAGTGATTAAATGGACCAATCGCTTCTTGGTTATCGCCTTATTGATTGTCGGTCTCATTATCGTTGGAATCTGCTTTGTCGCCGTTCCTATAACGGATATTATGAATATCCAACCAGCCACTCAAGGAGATTTGACGCCATTAGAACGCTTCATGCTCTCCGGAGAAGGAAATGTTGCCTTTGCCTTTTCTTGGTCTACACAAGCATTGGTTTTACCACGTTTAGCAAAATCAGAACGCAGTGGTTATTGGGCTACAGCCTTATCATACGGAGTTGTGGCTCCATTCTTCGTTGCGACAGGTGGAGTCATGGCTCTAGCCATGTTTGTCAAAACAGGCGTGTATGAAAGTGATCCAACAACCATGCTATCAACTCTAAGCACCCCAGCCTTTGCTCTCTTAAGTCTACTACTAGTAGCCTTTGCTAATATTGGAACCCAGGGGACAGGATCATACGTGAACTGTATGATTGTAAAAAGTGGGATGCCCAAAGTAAGCTATAAACTAATGGTTTGGATTGCCATGGTTTACGTGAGTCTACTCACTATCTGGGGAGGAGTAGAAGAGTATTTCGGATCCTTCATCTCCCTAGCAGCCTATATTCAGGGGCCAATTATTGGTATGATTGTTGTCGACTATTTTATCTTAAGAAAACGAAAACTCGACTTGCGTTCAGCCTATTTCCTTGAAGGGCATGACGCCTACGAATTTACTAAAGGATTTAACTTAGTTGGCTTGTCTTGCGTATTTATCTCCTTATTGGTAGCGGTACTATTTGTCTACAACCCTGTAACTGCACAAATTCAAAGTCCAATCTTTTTAATTACAACGGGTAGCGGATTTACTGCGCTATTTGGTGGTCTACTATACTGGCTAGCCAGTCTTAGCCTACTGAAACGTTATATGATAAAAGATCGAGACACTGTTACTATTTAAGAAGAGAGGGGACTACGGTTCCCTCTTAATTTATACTGGCATTTTATGCAAATTTCTCAGATTATTCAAAATCTTGAAAAAGAGATGAAAGCGTTTGATAGATTTTCTAAGAAAGTGTATAATAAAAGTAGCAATATAGAAGGAGAAGTCTCATGGCAGTTAAAGATTTCATGACCCGTAAGGTAGTTTATATCAGTCCAGATACGACTGTAGCACACGCAGCAGATTTGATGCGCGAGCAAGGTTTGCACCGTTTACCTGTTATCGAAAACGATCAATTAGTCGGATTGGTAACAGAAGGAACCATTGCGGAAGCCAGCCCATCTAAAGCAACCAGTCTCTCTATCTATGAGATGAATTATCTTCTGAATAAAACCAAAGTAAAAGATGTAATGATTCGAGATGTCGTGACGGTTTCTGGCTATGCTAGTCTAGAAGATGCGACCTACCTGATGCTGAAAAATAAAATTGGGATATTACCAGTCGTAGACAATCATCAGGTCTACGGTGTCATTACAGATCGCGATGTTTTTCAGGCTTTCTTGGAAATCGCCGGATACGGAGAAGAGGGGATTCGGGTTCGTTTCATTACAGAAAATGAAGTCGGAGTACTGGGGAAAATTGTAGCTTTAATTGTAGAAGAGGATTTAAATATTTCCCATACTGTAAACATTCCACGTAAGGATGGCAAGGTCGTCATCGAAGTTCAAATTGATGGAAAAATCGATTTGACTTCATTAAAAGATAAGTTTGAAAAAGAAGGAATTCAAGTGGAGGAGATTACTCATACCTCTGCCAAAGTCCTTTAAACAAGAGGCTTTAGAGCCTCTTTTCTTCTGCCATCAAAAGCTGTGAAAAGCAAAATATGGAAAGAAATGAGAGATTATGGTATAATAAAACGATATGAAAAGGAGTATCTATGGACATTTCAGAAATTCGTCAAAAAATTGACGCAAATCGTGAAAAATTAGCTTCTTTTAGGGGGTCTCTTTGACCTCGAAGGCTTAGAGGAAGAGATTGCCATCTTGGAAAACAAGATGACAGAACCTGATTTTTGGAACGATAATATCGCGGCCCAAAAAACGTCGCAAGAATTAAATGAATTAAAAAACACCTACAACACCTTCCGTAAAATGGAAGAGTTGCAGGATGAAGTTGAGATTTTATTGGACTTTTTAGCAGAAGACGAGTCAGTCCATGATGAACTGGTCGAACAGTTGACAGAACTGGATAAGATGATGAACAGCTACGAGATGACCCTTCTCTTGTCAGAACCTTATGACCATAATAATGCAATCTTAGAAATCCATCCAGGATCTGGTGGTACTGAGGCACAGGACTGGGGCGATATGTTGCTTCGTATGTATACTCGTTATGGAAATGCCAAAGGCTTTAAAGTAGAAGTCTTGGATTACCAGGCTGGTGATGAAGCAGGTATCAAGTCTGTGACCTTGTCTTTTGAAGGCCCCAATGCATACGGCCTACTTAAATCAGAAATGGGTGTTCACCGTTTGGTCCGTATTTCGCCATTTGACTCTGCCAAACGTCGCCATACTTCATTTACATCCGTAGAGGTTATGCCTGAGTTGGATGATACCATCGAAGTGGAGATTCGTGAAGATGATATCAAAATGGATACCTTCCGTTCAGGTGGCGCTGGTGGACAAAACGTCAATAAGGTTTCAACAGGTGTGCGTTTGACACACATTCCTACGGGAACTGTCGTCCAATCAACGGTCGATCGTACCCAGTATGGAAATAGAGATCGTGCCATGAAGATGTTGCAGGCTAAGCTCTATCAAATGGAGCAAGAAAAGAAAGCTGCGGAAGTTGATTCCCTTAAAGGTGAGAAAAAAGAAATCACATGGGGAAGCCAAATCCGTTCATATGTTTTCACGCCTTATACTATGGTAAAAGATCACCGTACAAGCTTTGAAGTTGCTCAGGTAGATAAGGTGATGGATGGAGACCTTGATGGTTTTATCGATGCCTACCTCAAGTGGCGAATCAGCTAAGATAGAAAGGAACTCATATGTCAATCATTGAAATGAGAGATGTTGTCAAAAAGTATGACAATGGAACGACTGCCCTGCGTGGAGTATCTGTTACCATTGAACCAGGAGAGTTTGCCTATATCGTAGGACCTTCTGGGGCAGGTAAGTCAACCTTTATTCGAGCTTTATACCGAGAAGTAAAGATCGAAAAAGGAAGCCTAACAGTTGCAGGCTTTAATTTAGTTAAAATTAAGAAGAAAGATGTTCCATTACTACGTCGTAGTGTTGGGGTAGTCTTTCAGGATTACAAACTCTTGCCTAAGAAGACCGTTTATGAGAATATTGCCTATGCAATGGAAGTAATCGGTGAGAGCCGTCGCAACATCAAAAAACGTGTTATGGAAGTATTGGACCTGGTTGGTTTGAAACATAAGGTTCGCTCTTTCCCTAATGAACTCTCAGGTGGAGAGCAGCAACGGATTGCGATTGCTCGCGCGATTGTCAACAATCCTAAAGTATTGATTGCCGATGAGCCAACAGGAAACTTGGACCCAGATAATTCATGGGAAATTATGAATCTGTTGGAACGCATCAATCTCCAAGGTACTACTGTCTTGATGGCGACTCACAATAGCCAGATTGTAAATACCTTGCGCCACCGTGTCATTGCCATTGAAAATGGCCGTGTCGTTCGTGACGAAGCTAAAGGAGAATATGGATACGATGATTAGTAGATTTTTTCGCCATTTATTTGAATCATTAAAAAGTTTAAAACGAAATGGCTGGATGACAGTAGCAGCAGTAAGTTCGGTTATGATTACCTTAACCCTCGTTGCCCTGTTTGCATCTGTAATTTTTAATACAGCAAAACTGGCTACCGATATTGAAAACAACGTTCGGGTAATGGTTTACATTCGTAAGGATGTAGCGGATAATAGTGAAACGATTGTAAAAGAAGGTCAGACAGTTACCAATAATGACTACCACAAGGTTTATGATGCTTTGAAAGCTATACCTGCTGTTAAGAGTGTTACCTTCTCAAGTAAAGAAGAACAGTACGAAAAACTAACGGAAACAATGGGTGACGATTGGAAGGTCTTTGAAGGGGATGCAAATCCTCTCTATGATGCTTATATCGTCGATACAAATTCTCCGAGTGATGTTAAAACGGTAGCTGAAGAAGCTAAGAAAATTGAGGGAGTATCAGAGGTTCAAGATGGTGGAGCCAACACTCAACGACTTTTTGAACTAGCTTCCTTTATCCGTGTTTGGGGATTGGTTATTGCAGGGCTCTTAATTTTTATCGCAGTCTTCCTCATTTCCAATACCATTCGTATCACCATTATTTCACGTAGTCGTGAGATTCAGATCATGCGTCTGGTAGGAGCGAAAAATGGCTATATCCGTGGTCCATTCTTGCTAGAAGGTGCTTTTATTGGCTTGCTTGGTGCAGCGATTCCTTCAGTCCTTGTATTCTTTGTTTACAATATGGTTTATCAATCGGTCAATAAATCCTTGGTAGGTCAAAACTTGTCAATGATTACGCCAGATGTGTTTATCCCTCTGATGACAGTCCTATTATTTATAATCGGAATTTTCATTGGTTCAATTGGTTCAGGGATTTCGATGCGTCGATTCTTGAAGATCTAGTTGGATTTAAATGCAAATTGCAGTACAAATCAGAAAAATAATACATATTTAAAAGAGAAGTTTTTGTAAACTTCTCTTTTTCCTTTTTAAAAATTAAAAAAAATAGACAATTTTTTTATAAAAGCCTTTACAAAAAAAATAAAAGTGGTATAATTAATACATAACCAAATGCAAACGTTTTCGTAAAACGTTTGCCTAAATAAAATAAAGGAGATTTGAATGATGAAAGCTACATTCAAAAATGTCTTGTCTTTCGAATTTTGGCAAAAATTCGGTAAGGCTTTAATGGTGGTTATCGCCGTTATGCCAGCGGCGGGATTGATGATCTCAATCGGTAAATCAATCGTGATGATCGACCCAAACCTTGCTCCTCTAGTGATTACAGGTGGAATCCTTGAGCAAATTGGTTGGGGGGTTATCGGTAACCTTCATATCTTGTTTGCCCTTGCTATTGGGGGAAGCTGGGCAAAAGAACGTGCAGGTGGTGCATTTGCAGCTGGACTTGCCTTTATCTTGATTAACCGTATCACAGGTGCTATCTTCGGTGTTACAGGTGATATGTTGAAAAACCCTGAAGCAATGGTTACTACCTTCTTTGGTGGTTCAATCAAGGTTGCTGACTACTTTATCAGCGTTCTTGAGGCACCAGCTCTTAACATGGGGGTTTTTGTAGGGATTATCTCTGGTTTTGTTGGGGCAACAGCTTATAACAAATACTACAACTTCCGTAAACTTCCTGATGCCCTTTCATTCTTCAATGGTAAACGTTTCGTACCATTCGTCGTTATTCTTCGTTCAGCTATTGCTGCAATTCTACTTGCTGCCTTTTGGCCAGTAGTTCAAACAGGTATCAACAACTTCGGTATTTGGATTGCCAACTCACAAGAAACTGCTCCAGTCCTTGCACCATTCTTGTATGGTACTTTGGAACGTTTGCTCTTGCCATTCGGTCTTCACCACATGTTGACAATCCCAATGAACTATACAGCTCTTGGTGGAACATACGAAGTGTTAACTGGTGCAGCAAAAGGAACACAAGTATTTGGTCAAGATCCCCTTTGGCTTGCATGGGTAACTGACCTTGTTAACCTTAAAGGTTCAAATGCTGACCAATACCAACACCTTCTTACAACAGTCACTCCAGCTCGTTTCAAAGTTGGACAAATGATCGGTTCATTTGGTATCTTGATGGGTGTCATCGTTGCTATCTACCGCAATGTTGATGCTGACAAGAAACACCAATACAAGGGTATGATGATTGCGACAGCCCTTGCAACATTCTTGACAGGGGTTACTGAACCTATCGAGTATATGTTCATGTTCATCGCAACACCGCTTTACCTTGTTTATTCAGTAGTTCAAGGTGCTGCCTTTGCTATGGCAGATATTGTTCACCTTCGTGTCCACTCATTCGGTTCAATTGAATTCTTGACTCGTACACCATTGGCAATTAATGCTGGTATTGGTATGGATATCGTTAACTTTATCTGGGTAACTGTTCTCTTTGCGGTTATCATGTACTTCATTGCCAACTTCATGATCAAGAAATTCAACTACGCAACTCCAGGACGTAACGGAAACTACGAAACAGCTGAAGGAGCATCAGAAGAAGCAGCTTCTGGAACTCCAAAAGTTGCAGCAGCTTCTCAAGCCGTAAATATCATTAACCTTCTTGGTGGTCGTGCAAATATCGTAGATGTGGATGCATGTATGACTCGTCTTCGTGTAACTGTTAAAGACGCAGATCGCGTTGGTACTGAGGAACAATGGAAAGCAGAAGGAGCTATGGGGCTTGTCATGAAAGGACAAGGTGTCCAAGCTATCTACGGACCAAAAGCTGATGTATTGAAATCTGATATCCAAGATATCCTTGACTCAGGTGAAGTAATTCCTGAAACTCTTCCAAGTCAAATGACAGAAACTCAACAAAATACTGTCCATTTCAAAGGTGTAACTGAGGAAGTTTACTCAGTAGCTGACGGTCAAGTTGTTGCCTTGGAACAAGTGGAAGATCCAGTTTTTGCTCAAAAAATGATGGGTGATGGATTTGCAGTAGAGCCAGCAAATGGCAACATTGTATCTCCAGTTACTGGTACTGTATCAAGTATCTTCCCAACAAAACACGCTCTTGGTCTTGTCACTGACTCAGGTCTTGAAGTGCTTGTTCATATTGGTTTGGATACAGTAAGTCTTGAAGGAAAACCATTTACTGTTCATGTCTCTGAAGGACAAAAAGTGGTTGCTGGTGATCTTCTTGTCACAGCTGACTTGGATGCTATTCGAGAAGCAGGACGCAAAACATCAACAGTGGTTGTCTTCACAAATGGTGATGTCCTCAAATCAGTTAAATTAGAACAAACAGGTTCTCTTGCAGCTAAAACAGCAGTTGCTAAAGTAGAATTGTAATATACTTGGGGTTGGAAGCTGTTTTCCAACCTCTTGTTTTAGGAGAAAAGCATGAAATTTCTAACACTCAATACCCACAGTTGGATGGAGAAGGAAGCAGAGGAAAAATTCCAAATCTTACTCCAAGACATTCTTGATAAGGATTATGATTTGATTTGTTTCCAAGAAATCAATCAAGAAATGACTTCGCCTGAGGGAGAGGTTAACAATCACTATCAAGCTTTACCATCAGCAGAACCCATTCATCAGGATCACTATGTCCGACTTCTGGTTGAAAAATTGGCTGAGAAAGGGAAAAACTACTACTGGACTTGGGCTTACAATCATATTGGCTATGACCGCTACCATGAAGGCGTAGCTATCTTATCTAAAACACCTATTAAGGCGCGTGAGATTTTGGTATCAGATGTAGATGATCCAACGGACTACCATACTCGTCGCGTTGCCTTGGCTGAGACAGAGGTTGAAGGTAAGGAACTTGCTCTTGCAAGCGTTCATCTCTCTTGGTGGGATAAAGGTTTCCAAGAAGAATGGGCACGATTTGAGGCTGTACTAAAAGAGTTGAACAAACCTCTGATTTTAGCAGGTGATTTTAATAATCCAGCTGGTCAGGAAGGCTATCAAGCGATTTTAGCTAGCCCATTAGGATTACAAGACGCGTTTGAAGTTGCGAAAGAAAGAAGTGGTAGCTACACCGTTCCACCAGAAATTGATGGTTGGAAAGGCAATACCGAGCCATTACGAATCGACTACGTCTTTACGACCAAAGAGTTAGAAGTAGAGAGTTTGCAAGTAGTTTTTGATGGCCAAAATAGTCCACAAGTCAGTGATCATTATGGTTTGAATGCTGTATTGACCTGGAAATAATGAAAGAGGTTGGAACCAGAGAGTTCCAACTTTTTAATCTATTCGAATCTTTACTACAGGACTGAGACTCAAATGGGGCTACTGCAATAGGACAAAATATGGTATAATTGAAAGGATAGAATCGAGGATAGTATGTCATTTAAGAAATTTCAATTTAAAAATTATATAGTAGAAGCCTTGGAGGAGTTGAAGTTTACGACTCCTACCGAGGTTCAGGAAAAGTTGATTCCTATTGTCTTGGCAGGTCGTGACTTGGTGGGCGAGTCAAAAACAGGTTCAGGAAAGACTCATACTTTCTTATTACCCATTTTCCAGCAATTAGATGAAACTAGCGATAGTGTGCAAGCGGTCATTACTGCACCAAGTCGTGAGTTGGCCACTCAAATCTACCAAGCAGCTCGTCAGATTGCAGTTCACTCAGATGTCGAAGTTCGTGTGGTTAATTATGTAGGTGGTACGGATAAGGCGCGTCAGATTGAAAAACTTGCCAGCAACCAACCACATATCGTTATCGGAACACCGGGTCGTATCTATGACTTGGTCAAATCTGGTGATTTGGCTATTCACAAGGCCAAGACCTTTGTAGTTGATGAAGCAGATATGACCTTGGATATGGGATTCTTGGAAACCGTTGATAAGATTGCAGGGAGCCTTCCAAAAGACTTGCAATTCATGGTTTTTTCAGCGACGATTCCTCAAAAATTGCAACCATTCTTGAAGAAATACTTGTCAAATCCTGTCATGGAAAAAATCAAGACTAAAACAGTTATCTCAGCTACCATTGATAACTGGTTGATTTCGACCAAGGGCCGCGACAAAAATGCTCAGATTTACCAGCTGACTCAGTTGATGCAGCCTTATTTAGCAATGATTTTTGTTAACACAAAAACGCGTGCTGATGAGTTACATGCCTACTTGACTGCTCAAGGCTTGAAGGTGGCAAAGATTCATGGAGATATTGCCCCTCGTGAACGTAAGCGAATCATGAATCAGGTGAAAAATCTGGATTTTGAGTACATTGTCGCAACGGACTTGGCAGCGCGTGGAATTGACATTGAAGGGGTCAGTCATGTTATCAATGATGCCATTCCGCAAGACTTGTCCTTCTTTGTTCACCGTGTTGGACGAACTGGGCGCAACGGACTGCCTGGTACAGCGATTACCCTTTACCAGCCAAGTGATGACTCGGATATCCGTGAGTTGGAGAAATTAGGGATCAAGTTTACTCCTAAGATGGTCAAAGATGGAGAGTTTCAAGATACCTATGACCGTGATCGTCGTGCTAATCGTGAAAAGAAGCAGGACAAGCTTGATATTGAAATGATTGGCTTGGTTAAAAAGAAAAAGAAAAAAGTCAAACCAGGCTATAAGAAGAAGATTCAATGGGCGGTGGATGAAAAACGTCGCAAAACCAAGCGTGCTGAAAATCGTGCTCGTGGCCGTGCCGAGCGCAAAGCCAAACGCCAAACATTTTAAAAACTCAGTAGAATCACCTGATTCTACTGAGTTTTTATTTCCTGAAGTATTCGATAGAACTAATAATTATATACTTAAAAAAATTTGATTTATAAAACAGTATTAGCTTTAAAACTTGTTTTTAGACCAATATTTTATTGAAATTGTAAGGAAAAAAATTGAAAACTATACAAATTTGTGTTATCATACTATAAAACAATCGGATTATACCATTTGATCCGTGAAAAGAAAAGGGGACTTCTATGGATAAATCATTTATGAAACAACAACGTTTTTCATTCCGTAAAATGAAAGTTGGGTTGGCTTCTGTAGCAATTTTGTTTGCTTTTGCTCAGGTTGGACAGGTGTCTGCAGATGAAACAACAAAACCGGCATCTGCTTCAACTGAAACAGTAAAGAAAACTGAAGCAAGTAAATCGGCAGTCGAAGCTGCTGTGGCAGAAATTAAAGCTGATGAGGCGAAACCAGTCGTTAACAAATCAGATGCAAAACCTGGAGAACTTGTTGATGTTTCTAAGAATGTTTCACCTATTGACGTGAAAGAACGCCAAGAAGGTGATCAAAAGATTCATGAAGAAACTGCAACAGTCGAAGTTACAAAGACAGAAGTGGCTCCTGTAAAAAGCGAAGAACTTCTTGCTCCAAAGACTGAAACAACTGAGAGTACAGTGAGCGGGAAAGATGAAGATGGAAATTCTTATACCCAATATGAACGTGTTGATAAAACAACTACAGTCGAAATCAAGAAAGCGACAAGAACAATTTCAAAATCTAACTCTGCCGATATCGTTTTTGTTGTTGACCGTTCAGCATCTATGTCTCGAACTATTGACACTGTCCGTAACAATATCAATGAGTTTGCAAGAAATCTTGCTAAAGATGGAGTAGCAGCACGTTTTGGATTAGCTACCTTTAGTGATGAAGTATTTGGACGTATAGGTGGATTAGCAGATGAGGGTACAATTTTAACAAAATTTAATGAATCTTATTTTACCTCTGACCCAGCTGAGCTTGAAAAAGCCTTAGCAGGCATTAAGCTTGCACATGGTGGAGACTTCCCTGAAACATCTACACCTACTCTTACACAAATTGTTTCAACCTACGACTGGTCTAAGTCACCTAAAAATAAAAAGTTTGTCGTATTGTTGACAGATGCTCCAATGAAGGAGGATCCTTCAATTCCAACGATGGCGAATACTCTTGCGTCTTTGAAAGCCGCAAAAATCGAAAGAATTGTTGCAACTTCGACAGGGACCGATATTAGCTATAAAGATTTTGTATCTGAAGGTCGATTAATGAATATTAATCGTAACTTGGCTGATTCTTTAACTAAGGATGCAACTACATGGATTGTTGAAACTGTGACTGAAGGACACAATTACAAGGTAACGAAAGATAATTACCAATTTTACCTAGAACGTCGTACAACACTACCTATTGCTCAGACAGGAAGTGCGACTCCAACAACCACAGTTCCGGTAGCTACAGCTTATAAAAAGGAAGTGGCGAAACTCCCTGATACAGGAAGTAATGATACAGCGAACTATGGTATTGTGGGACTTGGCCTCCTAATGGCTGGACTTGGCTTAACTGTAAGCAATAGAAAGTCTAAGGAACAGTAACCCTAACTGGAAGATTGTTTGTAAGAACATTGTGATAAAAAAATAGGTAGTTTGTAAACGAAGTATGTAGATAAACATAGGTATGACCTTCTGTATTATGGAGTACAGGCCGAATTTTTATGACGAGAAAAGAGCCGTAAGGTTCTTTTTTGATTTAGAGAAAATACTGCAAAAAAAAGTAAAAAGTGGTATAATGATAAGGTTATATAGTCCCGATAAGATGGTAGAAATTTCTATCAGTACTTTGTAACTCGCAAAGAATGACGGCTCCAAAGTCGCTCGTCCTTCTACGGTTGCCGCTATAACGCGATCACCCTATGCGCCTTACTAGCTTCAGAAATAAAAAAGTATCGTTTATATTTCTTTCGCGTCGTAACTCTTAGACGATAGAAATACCTATCAGTACTTTGTAACTCTATAACAATATTTTTTAAGGGGGGACATTTTTATGTCAGAACGTAAATTATTCACGTCTGAATCTGTATCTGAGGGGCATCCGGATAAGATTGCAGACCAAATTTCAGATGCGATTTTGGATGCTATTTTAGCTAAAGATCCAGATGCGCACGTTGCTGCCGAGACAGCTGTATACACAGGTTCGGTTCATGTTTTTGGTGAAATTTCTACACATGCTTATGTAGATATTAACCGAGTGGTTCGTGATACCATTGCAGAGATTGGTTATACCAATACAGAGTATGGTTTTTCTGCGGAGACCGTTGGAGTTCATCCGTCACTTGTTGAGCAGTCACCAGATATCGCCCAAGGTGTTAACGAAGCCTTGGAAGTTCGTGGAAATGCGGATCAAGATCCACTGGACTTGATTGGAGCTGGAGACCAAGGTCTCATGTTTGGATTTGCAGTAGATGAGACAGAGGAACTCATGCCATTGCCAATTTCACTCAGTCATAAACTGGTTCGTCGTTTGGCAGAACTTCGCAAGTCTGGTGAAATCAGCTATCTTCGCCCTGATGCTAAATCACAAGTTACAGTTGAGTATGATGAAAATGACCGTCCAGTGCGCGTGGACACAGTCGTAATTTCAACTCAGCACGATCCAGAAGTCAGCAACGAACAAATTCACAAAGATGTGATTAACAAGGTCATTAAAGAAGTTATTCCGGCTTCTTACTTGGATGAGCAAACAAAATTCTTCATCAATCCAACTGGTCGTTTTGTAATCGGTGGACCTCAAGGAGACTCAGGTTTGACTGGTCGTAAGATTATCGTGGATACCTATGGTGGCTACTCTCGTCATGGTGGTGGTGCCTTCTCAGGTAAGGATGCGACGAAGGTGGACCGTTCAGCCTCTTATGCAGCTCGCTACATTGCCAAGAACATCGTTGCAGCAGGCCTTGCTAAGAAGGCAGAAGTACAATTGGCCTATGCTATCGGGGTGGCGCAACCTGTTTCTGTTCGTATCGATACTTTTGGTACAGGAACAGTAGCTGAAAGCAAGCTTGAAAAAGCAGCGCGTCAAATCTTTGACCTTCGTCCTGCAGGAATTATCCAAATGCTAGACCTTAAACGTCCAATTTACCGTCAAACAGCGGCTTATGGACACATGGGACGTACAGATATTGACCTTCCATGGGAACGTTTGGACAAGGTAGATGCATTAAAAGAAGCTGTGAAATAAAATTAAAAGATTGGTAGCTGTGAACTACCAATCTTTTTTGCAAAAGAAAACCAGCTTTTGGCTGGTCTTCTTATTTTATAGGGATTGAAATCTCAATCAATTTATCTGAATAAAGCGTCTTGATATTGGCTTCATCAATGCTACCTTTGTCGATTTTACGTTTCAAGAAGAAGTCTTGGATGGTTTCGATTTCAGGTTCACGAATAGCTCGGTGTTTGTTGGAAATGAGGATTTCATAGTGAAGCGGGGCTTGCGTGAAAACTACATCTGTGTTTCCAGCAGAATAAACCTCGACAAGAGTTGCGTCTGTGCTTTCTAATTGGCTTTTAACAAGTTGCGAGTGTGAGTTTGTCGTATTGATAAGCTTCATAACAGTTCCTCCGATTTTCTAACTCTATTATAGCACTTTTTGGATAAAATCGTGTATTTTAGTCAATTCCATGCTGGATTTTCCAAGCTTCTATTCCCCATTTATGGCTACCACGTTTGAGTTTTTCTATTGCCTCGTCAATAGGGAACCAGGCGATATGATTAAAATCTTCCAATGGTTTTTGTACTTCTTGGAAAGAAATAGCTTCATAGAGATAAGCTGGGTTGTAGTAGTAGGTATCACGGTGGCGAGAGTAGAAATACTCATCAGCTTGTCCATAATAGGTTCCAATCTCAGCTGTAAAGCCAAGTTCTTCGATTAGTTCTCTCTTCAGTGCTTCTTGATGATCTTCGCCTGCTTCAATCTCTCCACCTGGCAAGAACCAAGCACCATTGGGAGCTTGGACTAAGACGATTTGTTTTTTCTCCACATCCGGAATAACTGCGTACACGCCATAGCGAGGCTGGTAAGTCACATTCTCTTTTTTTTCACCAAAAGTTGGGTTTGCCATTGCATTTTCCTCATTCTCTAGTATCTTTATTATTATCATAATGGACGAGGGGCTAGCTGTCAAGGTTTTACAGTTATTTTAGTAAAAAAGGTGCAGAAAATGATAGACTTTCTGCACTTGTTAGATAGATTTATTCTTCTCTTTCAGAAGCAATCTCTTCTGTTTTTTCAGTTTTTTTGGCAGATTTGATTTGAATCTTGCCATTGCTTGTCATAACTGCCTTGAGGTCTTTTTCACTTGGGTTTTCAAGGTAGTAGTCTGTGATAGCATCCTCGATATGGTCTTGAATGGTACGGCGGAGTGGGCGCGCCCCCATTTTTGGATCATAACCTAGGTCAACTAACTTTTCCTTGACTTTGTCCGTTACATCTAAATGAATGTTGTTGCTGGAGAGGCGTTTGTTAACATCTACTAGCATGAGTTCGACGATTTGAAGAAGGTTGTCCTTGCTGAGAGCTTTGAACTCGATGATGCCGTCAAAACGGTTCATAAACTCTGGACTAAAGAAGTTGCCAAGTTCACCAAGGACAGAGTTGGTTCGCCCTTCACGAGCGGCTCCAAAACCAACGCTGGCTTCGGCCTTACCAGTTCCAGCATTTGAAGTCATGATAATGATGGCATCCTTAAAGCTAACTGTGCGTCCTTGCCCATCTGTCAAACGACCATCGTCCAAGACTTGAAGGAACATGTGCATCACATCTGGATGGGCTTTCTCGACCTCATCGAGAAGGATGAGAGAATATGGGTTGCGACGAACCTTTTCAGTCAGCTGCCCAGCTTCATCATAACCAACATAACCTGGAGGGGCTCCGACCAATTTAGCCACACTGTGTTTTTCCATGTATTCACTCATATCAAAGCGAATCATGCTGTCAGCAGAACCAAAGAGCTCAATGGCTAGTTGTTTAGAGAGTTCTGTCTTACCGACACCAGTTGGTCCGACAAAGAGGAAGCTTCCGATTGGGCGGTTAGGAGTTCCAAGTCCAACACGATTACGACGGATGGCCTTGGCAATCTTATCGACAGCTTCATCTTGACCAATGACATGAGCTTTGAGGTCGTCTGCTAGATGGATAAGCTGAGACTGTTCTTTTTCTTTGAGTTCTCCAACAGGGATATTGGTTTTCTGCTCAATGATATGTTCGATTGTTTTCTCGCTGATGATTGGAGTATCCTGATCTGTCACCTTGTTCTTTTGCATTTCTTTGTACTTGGCAATCTGATCGCGGAAATAAGCAGCCTTTTCAAAGTCTTCCTCTCGTGTAGCTTGCGCCTTGAGATTTTCAGCTTCAATTAAACGCTGATCAATCACTTTAGGATCAACAAAATTCAGTGTCAGATTCATCTTAGAACCAGCTTCATCCAACAGGTCAATAGCCTTGTCTGGCAAGAAGCGGTCTTGGATATAGCGGTTGGAAAGATTTGCAGCAGCTTCGATAGCAGCATCAGTATACTTGACGTGATGGTAGTCTTCGTATTTCTTTTGAACTCCTTTAAGGATGATAATGGTTTCTTCGACAGTTGGTTCATCTACCTTGACAGGCTGCATACGGCGCTCTAGAGCAGCATCTTTTTCAATGATGCGGTATTCATTGAGAGTAGTGGCACCAACCATTTGCAATTCACCACGGGCAAGAGCAGGTTTGAGGATATTTCCTGCATCCATATTGCCATCGCCAGCAGATCCTGCACCAACAATTTCATGGATTTCGTCGATAAAGAGGATGATGTCCTCACGTTTGCGAATTTCTTCCATGAGTTTTTGCATACGTTCTTCAAATTGGCCTCGAATCCCTGTTCCTTGAACTAGACTAACCACATCCAGACGGATGACCTGCTTGCCTTGGAGTTTATGGGGAACATCACCATCGACAATCTTCTGAGCTAGACCCTCAACAACAGCTGTTTTACCAACACCTGGTTCTCCGATAAGGACAGGATTGTTCTTGGTTCGACGGTTGAGGATTTCAATAACGCGGATAATCTCCTCATCTCGACCGATAACAGGGTCGATATCTCCCCGACGAGCAATCTCAGTAATATTGATACCATATTCCTCTAGGAGTCCTTTTTCTTGACTAGGAGGTGTTTGAACAGGTCCGCGGTTTTGAGGTCCATAACCACCGTTTCCTCCATATCCTCCACCAGATTGAGTTGGAGGGACGTTATTTGAAGAAGGTTTGAAATTGTTCAAATCATTGAAAAAGTCGCCGAAAGGATCAAAGTCATGATTGTTTAAGTCAGTCATTCCTTTAAAGAGGGTATTATTTGGATCTGTTTTGATAATTTTATAGCAATTTTGACAGAGATCAATTTGCTTTTGCTGTCCATTGATATTGGTATACAGATGAATTGTTGAGTCGTTAATTTTACAGTTTTGACAGAGCATACATCTACCTCATTTCATTCTTATTCTTGGCCTAAGAAAAAGGTCAAGAATAGTCAAAGTTTTATACTCTCATTATAGCATGATTAAGGTGTAAAGCAAGTAAAAAGATTGGGAAGTGGTCGTTTTTAAAAGAAGGATCTATGGAGAATCCAGCGACATTGAAGGTAAGAAAAAATCCCATTTGTGGTGACAAAAAGGATTCTCATTCATCGGGCCTTACTGCCCGTTGTTTTTATATTAGTAAAGGAGTTCGTAGATCTCCATTGCAATCAAATCAATGCTATCAAAGGTATAAGTTTCACGAGCTTCTACATCGCGAAGGGTGAAGAGTGATCCGTTTTCTTCGTCGTGGCTGTATGCAACTTCTGCGACAACAACACCTTCACGTTCAAAATTACGTTTTAGATTTCCACCATCTTTTGTCATTGCTTCTAGGCGGTTAATGATTCTAACCAAATGTGATTCCATTTTGATTCTCCTCCATTTCTTATCGTTTCTATTTTACCATAAACAAGAGGTAGTTGACTAGAAAAAAACTGTGATTTCTCTCTATTTCTCTATTCTATCAAGTTAATTGTTAAAATTAGGGAAAAAGGATTGCATTTTAATTCAATTCATGTTATAATAATACAATCTAATACATAGAAAGTTGATTGAATATGAATTTTTCTTTTTTACCAAAGTATTTACCGTATTTTAACTATGGTGCTCTGATTACCGTATTGATTTCCATCCTTGTTGTCTGCTTAGGGACCATTATAGGTGTGTTACTGGCCTTTGCCCAACGTTCACGCTTTAAACCGCTCGTTTGGTTTGCAAATGTCTATGTTTGGATTTTCCGTGGGACGCCAATGATGGTTCAAATAATGATTGCCTTTGCTCTTATGCATATCAATGCTCCGACTATCCAAGTGGGAATTTTAGGAGTTGATCTTTCTCGTTTGATTCCTGGTATTCTGATTATTTCTATGAATAGTGGTGCTTACGTTTCAGAAACTGTTCGTGCGGGGATCAATGCCGTTCCTAAAGGGCAGTTAGAGGCTGCATATTCTCTAGGTATTCGTCCCAAAAATGCCATGCGTTATGTCATTTTGCCACAAGCTATCAAAAATATTCTTCCAGCTCTGGGAAATGAATTTATCACCATTATCAAGGATAGTTCCCTCTTGTCTGCGATTGGAGTTATGGAGTTGTGGAATGGTGCAACGACAGTAGCAACAACAACGTATTTACCGTTGACTCCTCTTTTATTTGCGGCCTTTTACTATTTGATTATGACCTCTGTTTTGACAGTGGCGTTGAAAGCATTTGAAAAACATATTGGACAAGGAGACAAGAAATAATGACAGAAACCTTGATTAAAATTGAAGAACTACATAAGTCTTTTGGGAAAAATGAAGTTTTAAAAGGCATCAACCTTGAGATTAAACGAGGAGAAGTTGTGGTCATTATCGGTCCGTCAGGGAGCGGGAAATCAACTCTCCTTCGTTCGATGAATCTCCTTGAAGAAGCAAGTAAAGGTAAGGTTATCTTTGAAGGAGTTGATATCACTGATAAGAAAAATGACCTTTTTGCTATGCGTGAAAAGATGGGCATGGTATTCCAACAATTCAACCTCTTTCCCAATATGACAGTGATGGAAAATATCACTTTATCACCAATTAAAACCAAAGGTGAAAGCAAGGAAGTTGCGGAGAAAAGAGCACAGGAACTGTTAGAAAAAGTTGGCTTGCCAGACAAGGCAACGGCCTACCCACAGAGTTTGTCAGGTGGTCAGCAACAACGGATTGCCATTGCACGTGGACTTGCTATGGAACCAGATGTTTTGCTCTTTGATGAGCCGACTTCGGCCCTAGACCCTGAGATGGTTGGAGAAGTCCTAGCTGTTATGCAAGACCTCGCTAAATCAGGGATGACTATGGTGATTGTGACGCATGAAATGGGCTTTGCGCGTGAGGTAGCAGACCGTGTTATCTTTATGGCGGATGGGGTTGTTGTCGAAGATGGAACACCAGAGGAGATTTTCGATCAAACAAAAGAACAACGGACCAAGGAATTTTTGAGTAAGGTTTTGTAAAGAGAAGATTTTAATTTACTAACAACCTGATAAACTAGTAACTTAAAATTAGAAGAAAGCTTTTAATTTGACTTTAAGCTACACAAAAATTATAGGAGAATCAAATATGGATTTTGAAAATCTATTTCCTAAAATTGTATTTAACACACTTATGAATCAGTTTGAGATTCCGAGTGACTCTAAATGTATATGTCTTTCAGGTAAACTTTATAAAAATTGTTGTAAAGCCTATGTTGATTCTCTTAACGAAGCTACAAGAGATTACGAAACAATTAGTAAAAAGATTGGATTAAAGAAATTTCAGAATGCAAAACAAAGAACTGATAAACGAAGTGCGCCAAATATCTTAGGGGAAAAGATTGAAAAACGAGCTCGCAAAAAATTATCGTTTTGCTTTGTCAGAGAACTATTTGAGGAAGATAATATTTCTATGAATTGTTCGTCTAAAATTATTAAGGCACATACAATAGCAGAGAAAAATTTAAAGAAATTACAAACAGAGACAGAGGAGTTGTATACTTTCAATGATCATGCTTTTGTTGAAGAGTTCGATATTGAGCATGTTGATTTATTTTATAAGAAAATAAATCCAACAACTGCAAGCAAGTATACAATGTTTTGTGGTAATCATGATAATTTAATTTTTTCAGATATTGAGAATGATAATAAGGTTTTTTTCAAGAAAGAAAAAGAGTACATAGAGGCGTTAGAATATTCAATAAAAGCTGCTTCTTTTGAACTATACTATAAATTGTTGCAGATTTTTTATCTAGCTGAGTATTTTATAGATTCGAAAGAAATTTATAACTCAGATTTTATTAGAGCATATAAAAGTGAAATTGACTATTATTGTGTGTTTAAAAAATATTTAAAACGATTATTAATTGATTACAAGGAATATACAACTTATGGTAAAATTAATATGAATTTTAAATATGATATTAGGCATTTACAAACTTCAAAGATTGGATTCTCGTTATCGGAGTGTATGACGAATGATTGCGATGAAGTTGTTTTTGTTAATGTATTTAACAGTGAGAATGCTTATGTTGTATTATCCACTTATGGTGATTTTGGTAAAAAAATTGAAGACTATGAATTAATAGAGTTTATATTGATTAATTCTACCAATATATTCTTTAATAAAGAATTTTTTGAAAATCTATCAAGAGAAGAGAAAAGTTCCCTATTTAAAATTAGAAGAGGATTAAATAATTTTGAAGATGGAATCAATTTATTAAGTGTTTTAAGAAAATTACTAAACTATTAAAGAAAAGCTTGACAAGGGCTTTTTCTTATAGTTTCAGACTATAAGGTCCATTAGGCAAGAAGTGTTAGGATGGCGAATTATTTTTTGATATAATAGAGGATATTTGATAGAAAAGAGAAGAGATATGGCACAGATTATCGATGGGAAGGCTCTTGCAGCTAAGTTACAAGGACAGTTGGCTGAAAAGACGGCCAAACTAAAAGAAGAAACAGGTCTAGTTCCAGGATTGGTGGTGATTTTGGTGGGGGACAATCCTGCCAGCCAAGTCTACGTTCGCAACAAGGAACGATCAGCTCTCGCTGCTGGCTTCCGTAGTGAAGTAGTGCGAGTTCCAGAGACCATTACCCAAGCGGAATTGTTAGACTTGATTGCCAAATACAATCAAGATCCAGCTTGGCATGGGATTTTGGTCCAGTTACCTTTACCCAAACATATCGATGAAGAGGCAGTTTTATTAGCCATTGACCCCGAAAAAGACGTGGATGGTTTCCATCCTCTAAACATGGGTCGCCTCTGGTCTGGTCATCCAGTTATGATTCCTTCAACACCTGCAGGAATTATGGAAATGTTTCATGAATATGGGATTGATCTAGAAGGTAAAAATGCGGTTGTCATCGGTCGTTCAAATATTGTTGGAAAACCGATGGCTCAGCTTCTTTTGGCTAAAAATGCAACAGTGACTTTGACTCACTCACGTACCCATCATCTTGCCAAGGTGGCTGCTAAAGCAGATATTCTGGTGGTTGCTATCGGTCGCGCTAAGTTTGTGACTGCTGACTTTGTCAAACAAGGAGCGGTTGTCATTGATGTTGGGATGAACCGAGATGAAAATGGAAAGCTTTGTGGAGATGTTGACTATGATGCTGTTGAACCACTTGCTAGTCACATCACACCTGTACCGGGTGGAGTTGGTCCTATGACGATTACCATGCTAATGGAGCAAACCTATCAGGCAGCACTTCGAACACTGAACAAGGATTAGGAAGATGAAATTCGTATTTGATCTGGATGGGACGCTGTCTTTTGACTATATGACCATTGATGAGGAGATTAAGCAGGTTCTTTTAAAGGCTGAAGATTATGGGCATGAGATTGTGTTTGCTTCAGCTCGCTCTTATCGGGATTGTTTGGGTTTATTAGGCCCTGAACTCAGTCAGCGCTTGGTTATAGGTTTGAATGGTGGTGTAGCCTATTATCTGGGGAAAGCTATCTATGAAAGAAATCTCGATGCTAGAGTTTATCAGGCGCTAGTGGATTATTGCCAGACTTATAATCTCCCTTTCTTTGTAGATGATCGCTTTGACTATAGTGGTCAGATTGTAGAGAAGATTCCATTTATTTCCAGTGTGGATCCCCTAAAGGTGGCTCGTCATCAGAAACTTGAGGACTTAGGGACTCCGATTAAGGTAGTCGTTTATATGGGTGACCATGAGGATTTGCTTGATGATCTGCTTGGTCAGCTAGAAAGACTAGGCCAGGCTCATCTCTCCTATCATGCGCATGAAAAGTGCCTTTATGTTAATCCATTGGATACTCATAAGGCGACAACTGTTGAAAAGTTATGCGGGGAGAACTTCATCGCTTTTGGAAATGACCAAAACGATATTGAATTGTTTAAAACGTCTCTTTATTCAGTCCAGATAGGAGATTTTGCTGGTCTTACTCCATATGCAGATGACACGTTAGAGCTAAAAGGAGCTCCTTCTCCAGCAGTGGCAGCTAAGATCTTACAGACTTTTGCGGAATTTAAGGGAAAATAGTGTAGAAGGAGGTTCGCCTTCTTTTTATGTAGAGTAATGCAGTCTATAAACTATAAATTTGAAGTTTGAAAAAGATATTAATGGAATTCAATTTGTAGTAGAAAGAGTCTAGAACCGAAAGCTATTTTCATTGCAACTATTCCTTTTAAATGACCCCTTCTTATATATCATTTTATTGGGTTAAATTAATGGAAAATAATTGCAATTTAAGGTGCCTTTTGATATATTTAATATATAAAATATATTATAAAACTTGGTACTTGTTTGTGTATTCAGAAGGAGGTTATTTTTTAAAATAAAGTAAACGCTTACTTTGTATCAAGAAAAAGAAATGAGGATTTTAATGAACAAAAGACTTTTTGATAAACGTTGTCATTATAGCATTCGTAAATTTGCAATAGGTGCGGCATCTGTAATGATTGGGGCTAGTATATTTGGTATTTCTGCTGTACAAGCTGAGGAGGTGGCTTCATCCAATGCTAAAACAGAAGAAACAACTGTTCATCAAGCTCAACCTTTAGATAAGCTTCCCGATGATGTGGTAGCTGCTATTGCAAAGGCTGATGAGAATGGTGGGCGTGAGTTTGTAAAACCAAAAGCTGAATCGGCAGAAGACAAAGTGACTAAGGATACAGAACCTACTACACCTACTAACGAGAGTAGTCGTGAATTGGTTAGTCCTAAAGGGGAAACTCCAAATAAAGTAGAAGAAGGAAACAAGGCTGATAACAAACAGAAATCTGAAGAGGCAAATCCAAAGCCTGTTGAATCTGCAGTAACAGCTGGAACAGAAGTGAAAGAGGATTCTAAAAAAACTTCTGAAAAGGACCAAGTGAAAGCAGACACAGAGATTAAACCTTCTTCTGAAAAATCGCAAGTGCTGTCTAGAGAGTCAAACAAAGCCGAAGTTGAAAAGGAAAAACAGCTATTATCGGAACGAAAACAAGATTTTAATAAAGATTGGTATTTTAAACTAAATGCCCAAGGAGATTTTTCAAAAAAAGATGTGGATGTTCATGATTGGTCTAAATTGAATCTTCCTCATGATTGGAGTATTTATTTTGACTTTGATCACAAGTCTCCCGCTCGTAATGAAGGTGGGCAGTTAAATGGTGGAACAGCTTGGTATCGTAAGACTTTCATATTAGACGAAGCAGACAAGAATAAGGATGTTCGTATCAATTTTGATGGGGTTTACATGGATTCAAAGGTCTATGTAAATGGTAAATTTGTCGGACATTATCCAAGTGGCTATAATCATTTTTCATATGATATCACAGAATTTTTAAACAAGGATGGTAGTGAAAATTCAATTACTGTTCAAGTGACCAATAAGCAACCAAGTAGTCGTTGGTATTCAGGAAGTGGGATTTATCGTGATGTAACCCTTAGTTATCGTGATAAAGTCCATGTTGCCGAAAATGGTAATCATATCAATACTCCAAAACTTGCTGAGCAAAAAGAAGGGAATGTTGAAACACAGGTTCAAAGTAAGATTAAAAATACGGATAAGAAGGCTGCTAAAGTCTTTGTGGAACAACAAATTTTTACTAAGGAAGGTAAGGTTGTTTCAGAATTAGTCCGCTCTGAAACGAAGAATTTAGCAGAAAATGAAACTGCAGATTTCAGACAAACAATCCTAGTTAATAAACCAACTCTTTGGACGACAAAAAGTTATCATCCTCAACTGTATGTGTTGAAAACAAAGGTTTATAAAGAAGGTCAACTGGTTGATGTAACAGAAGATACATTTGGTTACCGTTATTTCAATTGGACTGCTAAGGAAGGTTTCTCTCTGAATGGTGAACGCATGAAATTCCACGGAGTAAGTATTCACCATGACAATGGAGCCTTGGGGGCAGAAGAGAATTATAAGGCTACCTATCGTAAATTAAAACTCTTGAAAGATATGGGGGTTAACTCTATTCGAACAACCCACAATCCAGCGAGTCCTCAGTTGCTTGATGCTGCAGCTAGTTTAGGTCTTTTGGTTCAAGAGGAAGCTTTTGATACTTGGTATGGTGGCAAGAAGACTTACGACTATGGACGGTTCTTTGATCAAGATGCAACTCATCCGGAGGCTAAGAAGGGTGAGAAGTGGTCTGATTTTGATCTCAGAACAATGGTAGAACGTGATAAGAACAATCCGTCTATCGTCATGTGGTCTCTTGGAAATGAGGTAGAGGAGGCAAATGGTAGTCCTCGTTCTATCGAAACTGCTAAACGCTTGAAGGCAGTTATCAAAGCGATTGATACTGAGCGTTATGTAACCATGGGGGAAAACAAATTTAGTCGTGCGGCGACAGGTGATTTCTTGAAACTCGCGGAAATTATGGATGCTGTCGGTATGAACTATGGTGAACGTAATTATGATGCTGTTCGTAGAGCGCATCCAGACTGGCTCATTTATGGTTCTGAAACTTCTTCAGCTACTAGGACGCGTGATTCTTATTATAACCCTGCTCAAATCCTTGGACATGACAATCGTCCAAATCGTCACTATGAACAATCTGACTATGGTAATGACCGTGTTGGATGGGGAAGAACAGCTACTGAATCATGGACTTTTGACCGTGATCGTGCTGGCTATGCTGGACAATTTATCTGGACAGGAATTGACTATATTGGAGAACCGACTCCATGGCATAACCAAGATAGTACACCTGTCAAGAGCTCTTACTTTGGTATTATTGATACAGCTGGTTTACCAAAGAATGATTTCTACCTTTACCGTAGTGAATGGTATAGTGCTAAAGAAAAGCCAACTGTTCGCATTTTACCACATTGGAACTGGACTGAAGAGACCCTTAAGGATCGCAAGATGCTGATTGATGGAAAGGTTCCGGTTCGTACCTTCTCAAATGCTGCAAGCGTCGAATTGTTCTTAAATGGAGAGTCGCTTGGTAAAAAGGAATTTACTAAGAAAAGGACAGAAGATGGACGTCCATATCATGAGGGAGCTAAACCAAGTGAATTGTATCTTGAGTGGCTTGTGAAATACCAACCAGGCACACTGACTGCGATTGCTCGAGATGAAAATGGCAACGAAATTGCGCGTGATAGTGTGACAACTGCTGGGGAGCCAGCAAGAGTTCGTCTGACTAAAGAAGAGCATGTTATCACTGCAGATGGAAAGGACCTATCCTACATCCATTATGAAATTGTTGATGGCGATGGTAATGTGGTTCCTACAGCTAACAATCTTGTTCATTTCAATCTTCATGGTCAGGGACAAATCGTTGGTGTGGATAATGGAGAACAAGCTAGTCGTGAACGCTACAAAGCTCAAGCAGATGGAACATGGCAAAGACGTGCTTTCAATGGTAAAGGGATTGTCATTGTAAAATCAACAGAAAAAGAAGGTAAATTTACTCTTTATGCAGATTCTGCTGGTTTGACATCTGATAGCGCAACGGTCGCAACGGTGTCTGGTAAGAAAGAAAATCGTCACTTTGTAGCCTTTGCTCCTGTAAAAGCAACAACTGATGTGACGACAAATCCTGAATTACCTCAAACAGTAACAGCTATTTATAGTGACGGTAGTGTTGAGGAAAAGACTGTAACTTGGGAAATGCCATCTGACTTGCTTACAAGCGCAGGTGAGAAAAAAGTATCTGGACGTGTAGAAGGTTTGGAAACTAAAGCTGAGGCACTTGTTAAAGTGATTGCTTTAGATAGATGGTTACCAAAAGTTGCTACAGTCCCAGTTGGAACGAATGCGGCTGATTTGGATAAAACGGTCACAGCTGTTCTGACAGATGGTAGCTTGATTGATACTGATGTTGTTTCTTGGACCTTGAAAGACCCTGCTGCTTTGAACAAGGAAGGTGGACGTACGGAGGCTACTGGTAAATTGGTAGATGACGACCGTGAAGTGACTGCAACCTTTATCGCAAGTAGTAAGGAAACAACAAGTAGCATTACAGGACTTACTGTTGGGGATAAAGCTCTTGAGAATTTTGAGTCTGGCAAGACCTATTACCGTGTATCCCTTCCTTACACTGCAACTATTCCAAGTGTTGGAGCTCAGACTACCGGATATCAAGTAACTGTTCAGCAAGCTTCTGCTGATAATGGTTATCAGGCTTCTGTCTTCTTGAGTGACCAAAAGGGTGACTTGGTTCAAACTTACTTAATTCAGTTTGTGAAGGAAGCTCCTGCTTTGAAACGTTTGGAAGTGGTTGTAGAAGGAAAAGAAACTGCCACTGAAGATCAAGTATTAACTTATCACGTCATTGGTCGTTATGAGGATGGTTCACAAACAGAGTTTGCGGCTTCAGATATTCACTTAGAAGCTAAATCATCAGATGGGGGACATCTTGAGGTGAATGGTCAGAATCTATTGCTCTATACTAAGGGAAGAGTGACTTTGACACCTCGAATCGATAATCAAACAGAGAAAACAGAATCTGTAACCACTGAAGTGGTGATTAAAGAAAATAAAGTCAGCAAGAAGATTGTGAAACTTCATCCTGTGTCTGTTTCTACAGATATCAATCAGCAACCGAATCTACCTAAAGAAGTTGGAGCAGAATTTGATAAGGGCTTGCCACGCAAAGTATCTGTAGCTTGGGATAAGGTAGATGAAAAAGAGTTGGGGCACTATCATAGCTTTACGCTTAAAGGACATGTGGAAGGCACAGATATTGAAGCTCAAGCGACTGTAACGGTTGAAGGATTGCAAGTTGCAGAGGAAATCAGTCTCACAGTACCTAAGGGTGAGACGGTTCAATTGCCAGCTAATGTTCGGGCTTACCATTCTAACGGAACAACTATCTATAAAGATGTTGTTTGGGATCAGGTTCCAGCCAACTTTAGTCAAACTGAAGGGGTCTATGAAATCAATGGTCGTTTAGTAGGTAGCAATCTGACAACTAAAGCTCATGTTCGAGTATCTAGTCAAGTGGTTGCTGGAAATAATATTTCTAAACAATGGACAGGTTCACAATTACCAGCTGCCATTGTATCCAATACAGGAGGAGATGACACAGCCAACACCTTGAACGATTTGACTGTATCAAGAACGCCATCAGATGCTAAAAATAGATGGACTACTTGGAGAACAAATACTGATAATGACTGGGCTTCTATCTTATTTGGTAATTCAGGAGACTTGACGAAGCGTTTTGTCAACAATTTGTCGGTTGATTTCTATACTGATGGAGCAATTGGTCTTCCAAAAGAATATGTAGTTGAATATTATGTAGGTAAAGAAATTCCAGATTTACCAAGTGATGTCAGTCATGCGCAACGAGATAGCAATCATCCATTTAATAATCCAGACAATTGGAAAGCAGTTGAAAACTTACATGCTCCAAGTCAGCTGTCTGCAACTCAAACCAATCACTTCACATTTGATAAGGTCGAAACCTACGCTGTTCGTATTCGTATGAAGAAAGCAGATGGAACATCAGGTGTTGGTCTGACAGAGCTAACTGTGCTTGGAAACAAGGTCTTAAGTGAAACAAGTTCAGAGATTTCTATCAAGGTAGATGGCAAGGATCTTGAACATTTTAATCCATCTAAGACAGATTACTATATTCCTCAATCTAGTAAAGAAATCACAGCAACAGCTAGTAATAATGGTTTGGTAACAGTTGTTCCTGCAACAAGTCCAAAAGGTGCAACACGTCTCATCTTGAAAGCAGAAGATGGTACGGTGTTGAAAGAATATCGAATTTTCCGCAATGATGAGAGAGAAACTAGTCAACCTCTTGCTGCAGAAAACAGTGCTAAAATCTTGAATGTTGGAGACAATCTTCAACTTCCTTCAGAAGTAAGTGTTTATTATCCAACTTCAACTAATTGGACTACAGATAAACTTGCAGTGAAGTGGGATGCTATTCCTGAACATGCGACAGAGCATGAGGGAACATTTGAAGTTACCGGTCATGTCATTGGTACAAATCTAACGACTAAAATGCAGGTGACAGTTGTTGCTAAAGG
Organism: Streptococcus jiangnanensis; assembly: GCF_040888325.1. GTDB lineage: Bacteria > Bacillota > Bacilli > Lactobacillales > Streptococcaceae > Streptococcus > Streptococcus jiangnanensis. The sequence goes on from NZ_JBFNFF010000007.1 coordinate 58,269, forward strand.
CAATCAAGTCATTTCAGAAAATCCAAGCAACAATGAAACTGATTCTAAAGCCTTTGCTTCGACAACGAACGATACTCAAGCAGCTTCACATGATCGAATTTTCTATATCAATGATGGAAAATACAATGAAGATGGACGTTGGACAAACTGGTCTCGTACTCCGAAAAATCAAGAAACTTCTGTTGGATTACTCTTTAAGAAGGATGGAAAAATTGCTTCTCAATCTATTGGGAAAGTAGCCATTCAGTTCTTTAAAGATAGTGGCACAGATGCTCCAGAGAAAATGGTTCTAGAAAGATATATTGGTCCTGCTTTTACAGAACCAAGTACGATTTCTCGTTACGAAGAAAATGCCGATCATCCATTTAACAAGGCAGAAAATTGGGTACCAATTTCTTACAAAGCTTCTGGAGAATTAGTAGCTGGTAAACCAATCGAGTTTAACTTTGAACCGGTTCAAACGACAGCTATTCGTGCGCGCATGACTCGTAAGGCTACCACCAATGGTCTTGCACTTGTAGAATTTACAGCCTACTCTGCAGGCAAGGGATCAGAAGTGGAAACACCATCAGCGACTATTTCGATCGACGGAAAAGCATTGGAAAACTTTGATCCAAATGTGACAGATTACACTCTAACAACAATGGGTTCAAAACCAAAAGTCACTGCAACAACTAGTGGATATGGAGTAGTTACAGTTGTGGATTCTGGAAATGCCAATCTTCCAACACTGGTTCGTCTTGTTTCCAAAGATGGAAATCTGGTGAAAGAATATCGTTTACACTTTAAGTCTACCTTCCAAACAACACCAACAGAAGGCGTTAAGAACTTAGTAGCAGAAACTCCAAGTTTGGAAATTGAAAAGACTCCGCTTCCGTTTAAAGAAGTTATTCGTGAAAACCCTGAACTTGCTCAAGGTCAACGTCGTATCGTTTCTGAAGGACAAGATGGAGAAAAAGTTGACTATATTCAAGTTTTGGGTACTACTAGAAGTCTTGTTCATTCTGAAGAAAGAAAGGCTCAGGATCGCATTGTTGAAGTAGGAGTGAAAGCATCTATTTCAAGTAGTAAAGGCGAGGAGCCAGCTCCAGTCAATGAAGTTCCAGAATTCAAAGGAGGTGCTAACTTTGTAGAAGCAGCAGTAAACGAAGTTCCAGAATACACAGGAACTCTTGCTACTGTAGGAGATCAAGCGGCACCAAGCGTTGAGAAACCTGAATTTAAGGGTGGCGTTAATGCTGTAATGGCTCTAGAACATAAACTTCCAGAGTATCGTGGTGTTCTAGCCACGGTAGGAAATGAGGAAGCGCCTGTTCTTGAAAAACCAGATTATCCAGTAGAGCTATTAGCTCATGACCAGACTATAAAACCAAATGTTTCAGTAGTAAAAGAAGAGCAAAATAGATTACCAGAAACAGGTGAGGGAGAATCTGAAACAGCCATTTTCTTGGCAGGTGTTAGCTTGGCCTTGTCAGCAGCCCTATTAACTGCAAAACGAAAAGAGGATTAGTTTGTGCGTCTAATGCTATCCTATTGGTATAGCTTGGTCGATGATAAAAAATCACATCGATAAATGAGTTGAAGAGATGGAGAGGACCGATTGGCCTCTCCGTCTTTACTAGTAAAAATGGAATCGTTTACTTTCGTTTTTGGATGAAAGGAGATAAGATAAAGATGGATAAAAATTTTTTCAATAAACGTTGTCATTACAGTATTCGTAAATTCGCTATTGGAGTAGCTTCTATTATGATTGGTGCCAGTATCTTTGGTGTTAATTTAGTAGAGGCGGCAGAAACAGGTAATGTAGGAGATAAAGAGGGAACTATAACTCAAGCTCAGCCATTGGAAAAGTTACCTGATGAACTTGCAGCAGTTTTGAAGAAAGCAGAGGAAAATGCTGGGAAGGAAGCTAGCTCGACAGTTGAAAATGGAGAAACTACAGGAACGATTGGTTCTACTGATTCGACAAATAATCTTAAACCAGCTGAAGCACCTAGAATTCCAGAGAATGAAACAAAGCCGTCTGAAGCCATGAGTGGAGGACAAAATGATAAAGAAATCGCTAAACCTAGTCAACCAATTACACCTGAAACTCCAAAAGTAGAGCAAACAGGTGATGGAACAGTTGAATTGGCCAATCAATTTACGGCAAGCAAACCAGCTAGCGAAGCCAGTATTGAAGCTGCCAGCGAGAGCTCAGACTATCTCAAAAAAGAGTACAAGGTCTTTCCAACTCCACAAAAAGTGACTTATGAAGAAGGAGTCACAGCCCTTCGTAAGCAAGTCAATCTGGTCATGGGCGATCAACTCGATATCTATACTCGCAATCGCTTGAAGATTGTCTTGAAGGACAATCAAGTATCTTATACAACTGGTAAGGCAGCTATCGCTGGCGCTACCAATATCTATCTTGGAGTGCATGGACAAGGTTCACAAGCAGAGCAAAACTTGTCCAATGTTTCAGCAGGTCTCTTTGACAAGATTGACGCCTATGTCTTGAGTATCAAGGATAATTCGATTTCTATCGTCGGAAAAGACACTGATGCAGTCTTCTATGGTTTGACAACCTTGAAACACATGCTCAAGGAAAGTCAAGTACCAGTCCTTCGCAATGTTACAGTAGAAGATTACGCAGAGCTCAAGAACCGTGGTTTCATCGAAGGTTACTATGGCAATCCATGGTCTAATGAAAATCGTAAAGAATTGATGCGTTATGGAAGTGAATTGAAGTTAACTCAATACTATTTCGCACCAAAAGATGATCCATACCACAATAAGAAATGGCGTGAACTTTACCCAGAAGAAAAACTGGCTGAAATCCGAGAACTTGCACGTGTCGGTAATCAAACGAAAACACGTTATGTTTGGACCATCCATCCATTTATGAACAATCGTATCCGCTTTGGCAATGAAGCGCACTACCAGGCTGATCTTGCAACCATAAAGGCTAAGTTTACTCAGTTGTTGGACGTGGGAGTGCGTGAATTTGGTGTGCTTGCAGATGATGCACCAAGCCCAGTTGGTGGTTACCATAGTTATGTTCGTTTGATGAAAGATATCACAAATTGGTTGACTGAAAAACAAACAACATACAGTGGTCTCCGTAAAGATATGATTTTTGTTCCTGCCTGGTACATGGGGCAAGGAACTGAAGCTGAACTTCGGACCTTGAATGAACATCTTCCTGAAAATGTCCATTTAACTCTTACTGGTGGAAAGGTCTGGGGGGCTGTTGACCAAACATTTTTAACGAACTTAAAGAAAAATTTAACAGAAGGTGGTAAGACTTACCGTCCAATTCAGTTCTGGATTAACTGGCCATGTAATGACAATACAAAACCCCACCTAATTCTTGGAGGTGGTGAAAAATTCTTACATCCAAATGTTGATTTATCCCTTGCACAAGGAATTATGCTAAATCCAATGCAACAATCTGAAGCATCTAAAGTGGCACTTTTTGATATGGCTCAGTATGGATGGAAGCAATGGAGAAGTGCAGAAGAAGCAGAACAAATCAACGATATGGCCTTTAACTATGTAGTCAATGATCATTTTGAAGAAAGCAGTGTTTCAAAGGCTTTTCGAGAACTCGGAAAACACATGCGCAATCAAAATAGACCTCCCCATGTCACTAAATTAGAAGAGTCTGTAGAATTGGCTCCAAAATTGACAGAATTCTATAACAAACTCAAATCTGGTCAAAATCTGGATTCTGAAAGAAAAGAGTTGAGGGACATTTTTGCTGGTTTGAAAGCCAATGCTCTTCTGCTTAAAGAAAAAGGCGATCAGAAATTAATCGAACAAATTCACTATTGGTTAGAGAATACAGTAGATCAAATGAACGCGCTTGAGGCTTTCCTAACAGCTACAGAAGGTCTTACTGAAAAGAATGATGCCAAGGTGTGGGAGTATTATCAGGCCGGAGTCAAACATTATGACCAGTCAGTTAAGTATGCCTTCTTTTACGTTGACCATTATGAATACGCAGAATTTGGTGTCCAACATATTCGACCATTTATCAATAATCTCAAAGAATACTTAGCCTTACATATCCAAGCAATGTTGAATCCAGATAAATTTGTGACAACATTTATTACGAATCGTGCTGGAATAGAAGGCGGATTGAAAGAAGTCACAGATGGTGACTTTGATACACATGTGATTGCCAAAACAACCATTGTGATTGAGAGAGGCGATTATGTAGGCTTGCGCTTTAATAAGGCAATTAAAATACACAAATTAGGTTTCGCTACGGGTACTAATACGGCCGATAATTATACCTTTAGTAATGCTCTTGTTGAGTATCAAAATGAACATGGAGAATGGGTAGCCATAACGAGCCCCGCTTATACTGGTAGAGAACGTATTCTGGAATTTAATGACCTCGATATCACAGCTCAAGCTGTTCGTATGATAGCAACAGCTAAGAAGGATAATGCTTGGCTTGCCATGCGTGAAATTGCTGTTAACAGACCCCTAGAATTGGGTAGTAAGAAGGTTAGGGGCACTATTAGTTTAAGTCCAAACCTTGTTTACAAATATGGAACAAGTGTTGTTCAGATGCAAGATGGTCGAGAAAACACAGAATCCATGATGGCACATGTTGATCAGACCAATGTCACACCAGCGCAAGCCTGGGTAAAAATGGACTTAGGTGGGCTGCACAAAGTAAAACGAGTTCATCTGATGCAAGGGGAACGAGACAAACTAGCATCTGGTGTCATCGAATATTCTGCAGATGGTACAAATTGGACAACGCTTCAAAATTTATCAGGGCAACGAACTTCTGATATTGTGAAAGAATTTACAACTCGTTTTGTTCGCATTCGCAATACACAAACCTTAAATAAGTGGTGGAGAATTGCGGAATTTACAGTAGATGTCGATAGTCCAAATTTTGACTTAACAGACACCAACGTGGAATCCTTGAAGGAAACGCCGGTAGTGGGTAGCTTGGGCAGTTACGAGCTTCAAATTCCAGCTGGAACCAAACTCCCTGCTCATAGCTATCTAGGAATGAAGCTTGACCGTATCCATCAGATCAAGAGCATCCAACTCCAAGGTCAGGCCAATCCAGCTCTTAATCTAGAGTACTCTGCAAATGCGCAAGAATGGACGCCAGCTAGCCAGTTGACTGATAGATCTGCAGCAAGCCACTTAGTACGTTATGTGCGTTTGGTCAACAAAACAGATCAGGAGCAAGCTATTACAGCGACTTCTCTCCTTGTGACAACCAAAGAAGTGCAACCAACCAAACTAGAATCTACAACAATGGGCATTCATCCAACATACGGAAGCAATGATGTTCGTAAGCTGAACAACCTAGATCAACTATTTGACGGTGTTTATAACAACTTCGTTGAATTTTCAGACTACGCCCATAAAGATGGTCACGTAACCTTGAAACTTGGTAGCGAACGTACCATCAAGAAGATCAGAGCCTACATCCAAGACGGAACTCAAAACTACCTTCGTGATGGTAAGATCCAAGTCAGCCAAGACGGTAAAACTTGGACAGATGTCGTGACAGTAGGAGATGGTGTGGCCAATAGCCAACACGATGATTCATTGACAGATGGTTGGACACATGATTCTAAGATGCCAGGAAATCGCTACGTCGAGGGCGAATTGACGACACCAGTTAAAGCTAACTATCTCCGAGTCCTCTATACAACAGATTATGATGCCCGTTTTGTAGGCTTTACAGAATTGGTCATTAACGATGGTGAATTTGTCAAACCAATCAATGATCCTACAGTAGAAGGAAGTAGTGGAGAAAGTCAGGGCAACCTTTATAATAATCTTGTAGACGGAAAAGTCTTGACCAGCTACAAGTCTGAAAAAGATAAGGGTGAATTGGTGTATCACTTATCTGATCCAACCAATGCCAACCACCTTCGTATCGTTTCCAGTCTTCCTGAAGGAGCTAAGGCACGTGTTCTTGCTAGAACACTCAAGGATGGTCAAGACAGTTGGACAGACCTCGGTGCCATTACATCTAGTCTCCAAACCTTCGCTATCCGAAATGGTGGCTCTCTTCTAGACGTCAAATTAGTCTGGGAAGGCGGCAAGGCTGAGTTTTATGAATTGGCAAGCTTCCATCAAGAATTGACAGAAGAACCGATCCAATCAAGCAAGGGTNCGTCAAATTAGTCTGGGAAGGCGGCAAGGCTGAGTTTTATGAATTGGCAAGCTTCCATCAAGAATTGACAGAAGAACCGATCCAATCAAGCAAGGGTGAAGAACCAGCACCTGTTCTTGAGGTTCCTGAATTCACCGGTGGTGTCAATGCAGTTGAAGCCTCGGTACATGAGCTTCCAGAGTACACAGGTGCAGTAGCAACAGTAGGTGACCAAGCTGCTCCAACAGTAGAGAAACCTGAGTTCAAGGGTGGCGTCAATGCAGTGATGGCTCTAGTGCATGAATTGCCAGAATACACAGGCCCGCTAGCAACAGTAGGTGATCAAGCTGCTCCAATGGTAGAGAAACCTGAGTTCCAGGGCGGAGTCAACTCCGTTATGGCCTTTAAACATGAGCTCCCAGCTTACACAGGTCCCTTATCAACAGTAGGCGACCAGGCAGCACCGACAGTAGAGAAACCAGAGTTCAAGCTAAGTTTGTTAGAAAAAACTCAGACTTCAGGAGCACCAGTTCAAATTGCCAAAGAAGACAAGAGATTGCCAGAAACTGGTGAGAAACAGTCAGAAACAGCTATTTTCTTGGCAAGTGTTGGACTAGCTCTATCTGCTATCTTTGTCGCAAAAAGTAAAAAAGAAATTAATTGACTTTGAAAAAAGAGATATTTCGTAGAGGGGCTTTGTCCCCTCTTTTTCTATATGAAGGAAGAGATTTATGTTTAAAATGCAAGGTCAATAAACTTTATAGTATAATGAATAGAGAGGGAAAAAACGATGAAAGTGATTGATCAAGCTTTATTAGAAAAAGTTATTATTGAACGTTGTCGTCACAGCCATAAGGGAGATTACGGTCGCCTGCTCTTGCTGGGAGGGACCTATCCTTATGGGGGAGCTATCATCATGCCAGCCATTGCAGCTGTCGAAAGTGGGGCAGGGTTGGTGACTGTTGGCACGGATAAGGAAAATATTCCGGCTCTGCACAGTCATTTACCTGAGGCCATGGCATTTTCTCTTCAAGATCAGCAATTGTTAAAAGAGCAGTTGGAAAAGGCAGAAGTTGTCTTGTTAGGTCCGGGTTTGCGAGAAGATGCATTCGGAGAAGAACTCGTAAAACGGGTCTTTGACAGCCTTAGAAAAGACCAGATTTTGATTGCAGACGGCGGTGCTTTGGGCATCTTAGCAAAAGCTCATTTGACATTCCCATCTAGTCAGCTCATCCTAACTCCCCACCAAAAGGAATGGGAAAGACTGTCTGGTATAGTTCTTGACCATCAAAATACAGAGGCGACTGCTAGTGCTCTTTCAGCGTTTCCTCAAGGAACGATTCTAGTTGAGAAAGGTCCGGCAACTCGTATCTGGCAAGTCGGTCAGCCTGAATATTATCAATTAGAAGTTGGAGGGCCCTATCAAGCAACTGGTGGGATGGGAGATACTTTGGCTGGGATGATTGCAGGTTTTGCAGGTCAGTTTCCACATGTCAATCTCTATGAACGCGTAGTAGTAGCGACTCATCTGCACTCAGCAATTGCTCAAGAACTAGCTCAAGAAAACTACCTTGTCTTGCCAACAGAAATTAGTAAGCTCCTCCCCAAAACAATGAAAAAAATATCTCAAAAAGGCAGCTAATACCTTGGTTGTCTTTTTATGTTGATGTAGCTTTGTTAATAAGGTTTTCAAATACCTCAGAACCAGCAATCAACTGCTGAACTTACGAGGAATTCTCACTTTTAAGGTCTTGATTTTTAATCAAGCTCGCAAGTAAAGCCAGATTGTTATCAAAGTTGAGGGGTGTCAAATCATGCTTTTTTTGATATAATTTTTAATGATGAATGCGAGAAATGATCGGTATGTAGTCGTTGATTTAGAAGCGACCAGCACTGGAAGCAAGGCAAAAATTATTCAAGTAGGCATTGTGGTGATTGAGAATGGTGACATCATCGATCAGTATGCGACCGATGTCAATCCTCACGAACCCTTGGATTCTCATATCAAAGAATTAACGGGTCTGACCGATCAGCGTTTGGTTGCAGCACCAGAGTTTTCTCAGGTAGCTGGAAAAATTTTTGAATTGGTTAAGGACGGTATTTTTGTTGCGCACAATGTACAGTTTGATGCTAACCTTCTTGCAGAATTTCTCTTTTTTGAAGGATATGAATTGCGTACACCGCGGGTGGATACAGTTGAGCTTGCCCAAGTTCTGTATCCTCAGTTTGAAAAGTATAACTTAGGTATCCTTTGTCAAGAGTTGGGCATTGAGCTAGAACATGCCCATACTGCCCTATCAGATGCTCAGGCAACAGCTGAACTCTTGCTTTACATGCGTCAAAAACTATTTGAGTTACCAAAAGGGCTCCTAGAAAGCTTATTAAACCTTGCAGACAACCTTCTCTATGAAAGTTACTTGGTGATTGAGGAGGTCTATCAGCAACAATCTCTCTTATCTTCGCCAGACTTGATGGAGCTTCATGGGCTTTTCCTCAGAAGGGAAAGCAAAGGCTTAGTCCCACGAAAGTTATCCAAAGACTTTGCTAAAAACATTTCTTTATTGGGGCTGGAGGAGCGTCCACAACAGCTGGAATTTTCGGAGAAGATTGAGCAATTATTGGAAGAACACCAGACATCCTTTATCCAAGCTCAAACAGGACTGGGCAAGACTTATGGTTATCTCTTCCCAGCTTTGAACTTGGAGAGTCAAGCAGGGATTCTAGTGAGTGTTCCGACCAAAATTCTTCAAAATCAAATCATGCAAGAAGAAGGTCAGCGCTTAAAAGAGGTCTTCCATCTGGAGATTCATAGTCTCAAGGGGCCTCAAAATTACTTGAAATTGGATGCCTTCCACCAAATTCTCTATCGATCAGAGTCCAATCGCCTTTTCACTCGCTTTAAGATGCAACTGCTTATCTGGCTAACAGAGACAGAAACAGGTGACTTGGACGAAATCGGGCAACTTTACCGCTACCAGCATTTTCTGCCAGAACTAGTCCACGATGGCAAGCTTTCAAAGAAAAGTTTATTTGCTACAGAGGATTTTTGGAAACGAGGGCAGGAAAAGTGCAAGACCAGTCGTGTTCTTCTGACCAATCATGCCTATCTGGTCACTCGTTTGGAAGACAATCCAGAGTTTGTTGATAACCGTTTGGTAATTTTGGATGAAGCTCAAAAAATGCTGCTAGCTCTCGAAAATCTAGCCCAGCAGGCTTATCACCTTGAGGATCTTGTAACTCAAATTGAAAAGTCCTTAGAGTCAGAGGAAGATTTGGTTCAGAAACGCTTGCTTGAGAGTATTAGCTTTGAATGTCGATACTTGATGGAGCAGTATCAATCAGGTCTTAAGAATGGAAAGTGGTTGGATTCTCTTGAAGAGTTGCGCCAGCATTTTTCGGAGTTAGCTCTCCCAGAGTATAGAGAGATTGCAAACTTTTTCACCTCGGACCGTGAATTTTGGCTTGCTACAGCAGAAAAATCGAGCAAGGATGTCTTGATTTGTTCAAGTAAAAAAGGCCGCTTTATACTAGCAGACCTATTGCCAGAAGATTGCAGGCTCCTAGGAGTATCTGCCACTCTTGAAATCAGCAATCGGGTTTCCCTAGCAGATTTATTGGGATTTCCAGACGCTCCGCTTGTTAAGCTTGATGTAGCAAAACAGGAGCAACAAGAAGTCTTTCTAGTCAATGACTTTCCTCTTGTGACAGAAGTTTCGCCTTTTGACTATGCTAGTGAAGTGGCTTCTGTTATCCGAAGGTTACAAGCCTTTCAAGAACCCTTATTGGTCTTGTTTACCTCAAAAGAAATGCTGCTGGCAGTTTCGGACCTGCTCGACCAACCGCATCTAGCTCAGTATAAAAATGGGGAACCAAGCCAACTGAAAAAACGTTTTGAAAAAGGTGAACGCCAGATCTTGCTTGGAACAGGCAGTTTCTGGGAAGGAGTTGATTTTTCAACCCATCCTTGCGTGATTCAAGTGATTCCGAGATTGCCTTTCCAAAACCACCAAGAACCTTTAACAAAAAAATTAAACCAAGAACTGCGTCAAGAAGGGAAAAATCCTTTCTATGATTATCAGTTGCCGATGGCGATTATTCGGCTAAAACAAGCCCTTGGTCGTACTGTTAGACGACCTGACCAAGGTTCGGTTGCTGTAATCTTAGACAGTCGAGTTGTCAGCAAGCGTTACGGCAAACAAATCGCCCAGGCCTTGTCAAAAGAAAGGGCTGTTCAGGTTCTTTCTATAGAACAGCTAGAGCCTGCTGTAGCTGATTTTCTCCAATTTCGTCGCAATAGAATGAAAGAAAAATCCCAGAAAGAGAAAAGGTAAAAAATATGAAACGTTCACTCGACTCTCGAGTCGATTATAGCCTTCTCCTACCAGTGTTTTGTTTACTGGTGATTGGAGTAGTGGCCATTTATATAGCAGTTAGTCATGACTATCCAAATAATGTATTACCAATTCTAGGTCAGCAAATCGCTTGGATTGCCTTGGGTCTTGTCATTGGATTTGTGGTCATGTTCTTTAATACCGAGTTTTTATGGAAGGTGACTCCCTATCTTTATGGTCTAGGGCTAGCTTTGATGGTCCTCCCTCTTGTTTTCTACAATCCAAATCTTGTAGCGTCAACAGGTGCCAAGAACTGGGTATCGATTGGTGGAACGACACTTTTCCAGCCATCGGAATTCATGAAGATTTCCTATATCTTGATGTTGGCTCGAGCCATTGTAAGATTCACTCAAAAACACAAGGAATGGCGACGGACTATTCCCTTGGATTTCCTATTGATTGGTTGGATGATCGCCTTTACCATACCAGTCTTGATCCTCTTAGCCCTACAAAGTGACTTAGGGACTGCCTTGGTCTTTGTAGCTATTTTTTCCGGTATGGTTCTCCTTTCAGGTGTTTCGTGGAAGATTATCATTCCGGTTTTTGCGACAGGAGTGACTGCTGTTGCAGGCTTTATGGCCATTTTTATAAGCAAGGATGGACGTGCCTTCTTGCATCAGATTGGAATGCCAACTTACCAGATCAACCGCATCTTGGCTTGGCTCAATCCCTTTGACTTTGCGCAAACAACGACTTACCAACAGGCGCAGGGACAAATTGCGATTGGAAGTGGTGGCTTGTTTGGACAAGGTTTCAATGTGTCCAATCTCCTCATTCCAGTACGCGAGAGCGATATGATTTTCACCGTGATTGCTGAAGATTTCGGCTTCATTGGTTCGGTCTTTGTGGTTGCCCTGTACTTGCTTCTTATTTACCGGATGTTGAAGATTACGCTCAGGTCAAATAACCAGTTCTACACCTACATTTCGACTGGATTTATCATGATGTTGCTCTTCCATATCTTTGAAAATATCGGTGCCGTGACAGGCTTACTTCCTTTGACAGGGATTCCTCTACCTTTCATCTCTCAAGGGGGCTCCGCAATTATTAGCAACCTCATTGGTGTCGGTCTCCTCTTATCTATGAGTTACCAGACCAACCTAGCGGAGGAGAAAAGTGGAAAAGTTCCATTCAAACGAAAGAAAGTCGTCCTAAAACAAATCAAATAAGGAGGCCACTATGGCAACAGTAGCAGTTATCTTAGCCCAAGGTTTTGAAGAAATTGAAGCCTTGACAGTAGTCGATGTCTTGCGTCGAGCAAACATTTCCTGTGATATGGTAGGATTTGAAGAGCACGTGACAGGATCACATGGCATTCAGGTAAAAGCTGACCGTATCTTTGATAGTGATTTGTCTGACTATGACTTGGTAGTTCTTCCGGGTGGCATGCCAGGATCAGCTCACCTACGGGATAATCAAGCCCTCATTTCTGAGATTAAAGCCTTTGACAAAGCTGGAAAGAAAATTGCTGCCATCTGTGCAGCCCCAATCGCCCTCCATCAAGCAGGTGTCCTGAAAGACAAGCACTTTACTTGTTATGACGGAGTTCAGGAGCAAATTACTGACGGAATTTATCAAAAGCAAACAGTGGTTGTAGATGGCAATCTAACAACCAGCCGAGGACCGTCAACCGCACTTGCCTTTGCCTATGAGTTGGTAGAGCAGTTGGGAGGAGATGCTGAAAGTTTACGAGTTGGCATGCTCTATCGAGATGTCTTTGGAAATCAACAGTAAGACGAGAGTTCGGCTCTCGTTTTTTACTTGGAAAAATCTAGGAAATCATCGCTTTTTTCATAAAAAAATGGTATAATGAAGGGTATGAAATATCACGACTATATATGGGATTTAGGTGGTACCCTATTGGATAATTATGAGACTTCTACTGCAGCCTTTGTAGAAACCTTAGCCCAATACGGAATAGAGCAAGAACACGACTGTGTCTACGAAGCCTTGAAGGTTTCGACAGCTTTTGCCATTGAGAAGTTTGCTCCAGATATCGAGGATTTTTTAGAGCACTACAAAGAAAATGAAGCACGTGAGCTAGAGCACCCAGTTTTGTTTGAGGGAATTCCAGAATTACTCAAAGACATTTCGGACAAGGGTGGTCGCCATTTCTTAGTTTCTCATCGAAATGACCAAGTGCTAGAACTTCTTGCTAAGACCCAGATAGCGAACTACTTCACCGAGGTGGTGACTGCCAGTTCTGGCTTTAAACGGAAACCAGATCCTGAGTCCATGATTTATTTACGTGATAAATATCATATTACATCTGGTTTGGTCATTGGTGACAGAAATATTGATGTAGAAGCAGGTAAAGCTGCTGGCTTAGATGCCTATCTTTTTAATAACGTTGCGACATTGAGACAAGCAATAGACATGTAAGAAAAGGGAAAAAATGACAGAAGAAATCAAAAATCAACAGGCACAGGATTATGATGCCAGTCAAATTCAAGTTTTGGAGGGACTTGAAGCTGTTCGTATGCGTCCAGGTATGTATATTGGATCGACTTCAAAAGAAGGTCTTCACCATCTAGTATGGGAAATCGTTGATAACTCAATTGACGAAGCCCTAGCTGGATTTGCCAGTCACATCCAAGTCTTTATAGAGCCAGATAACTCCATCACCGTAGTGGATGATGGGCGTGGAATTCCTGTTGATATTCAGGAAAAGACAGGACGTCCCGCTGTTGAGACCGTCTTTACAGTTCTTCACGCTGGAGGAAAATTCGGCGGTGGCGGTTACAAGGTTTCAGGTGGATTGCACGGTGTAGGTTCATCAGTAGTAAACGCTCTTTCAACGCAACTAGATGTTCATGTCCACAAAAATGGTAAGATTCATTACCAAGAATACCGTCGTGGTCATGTTGTTGCTGATCTTGAGGTGGTTGGAGATACGGATAAAACGGGAACAACAGTTCACTTCACACCAGATCCAGAGATTTTTACAGAAACAACAACTTTTGACTTTGAAAAATTAAACAAACGTATTCAAGAACTAGCCTTTTTGAATCGAGGCCTTCGAATCTCCATCACAGATAGGCGTGAAGGTCTCGAACAGACTAAACATTACCACTATGAGGGTGGGATTGCTAGCTACGTTGAATATATCAACGAGAACAAGGATGTGATCTTTGATACACCAATCTACACAGACGGTGAGATGGATGATATCACAGTTGAAGTAGCCATGCAGTACACAACCGGTTACCACGAAAACGTTATGAGTTTCGCCAATAACATTCACACCCATGAAGGTGGAACACATGAGCAAGGTTTCCGTACAGCTCTGACGCGTGTTATCAATGATTATGCCCGCAAGAATAAGCTACTAAAAGACAATGAAGATAACCTAACAGGAGAAGATGTCCGTGAAGGTTTGACAGCAGTTATCTCAGTTAAGCATCCAAATCCGCAGTTTGAAGGACAAACCAAGACCAAACTGGGGAATAGTGAAGTAGTCAAGATTACCAATCGCCTCTTCAGCGATGCCTTCTCTGATTTCCTTATGGAAAATCCACAGATCGCCAAGCGTATCGTGGAAAAAGGGATCTTGGCTGCCAAGGCTCGTGTAGCTGCCAAGCGTGCGCGTGAAGTCACACGCAAGAAATCTGGTTTGGAAATTTCCAATCTTCCTGGAAAACTAGCAGACTGTTCTTCGAACAACCCAGCTGAAACCGAACTCTTCATCGTCGAAGGAGACTCAGCTGGTGGATCAGCCAAATCTGGTCGTAACCGTGAGTTCCAGGCTATCCTTCCAATTCGTGGTAAGATCTTGAACGTTGAAAAAGCTAGCATGGATAAAATCCTTGCAAACGAAGAAATTCGAAGTCTTTTCACAGCCATGGGAACAGGATTTGGTGCAGAATTTGATGTCACTAAGGCTCGTTACCAAAAACTCGTTTTGATGACCGATGCCGATGTTGATGGAGCCCACATTCGAACTCTCCTGCTAACCTTGATTTACCGCTACATGAAACCAATCTTAGAGGCTGGTTATGTCTATATTGCCCAACCACCGATTTATGGGGTTAAAGTGGGAAGTGAGATCAAAGAATACATTCAACCTGGTGCAGATCAAGAAATTAAACTCCAAGAAGCCTTAGCACGTCATAGTGAAGGGCGTTCAAAACCAACCATCCAACGTTATAAAGGTTTGGGAGAAATGGATGACCACCAATTGTGGGAAACAACCATGGATCCTGAACATCGCTTGATGGCGCGTGTTTCGGTAGATGATGCTGCCGAAGCAGATAAAATCTTTGATATGTTGATGGGGGATCGAGTAGAACCTCGTCGCGAATTTATCGAAGAAAACGCTGTTTACAGTACACTTGACGTCTAAAAAATGTGGGAAATAGTTCCCTTGGTTTAAAAAATATGATATAATCATTACGATTGTTTCTAGTATAAAAGGAGTTTGATATGTCTAATGGACAACTAATTTATCTAATGGTTGCGATTGCAGTCATTCTGATCTTAGCTTATGTAACAGCTATCTTTTTA
Organism: Streptococcus jiangnanensis; assembly: GCF_040888325.1. GTDB lineage: Bacteria > Bacillota > Bacilli > Lactobacillales > Streptococcaceae > Streptococcus > Streptococcus jiangnanensis. The sequence goes on from NZ_JBFNFF010000007.1 coordinate 73,284, forward strand.
CGTAAGCGTAATGTAAGCAGATTAACGGCCCTTGAAGAAAGAAAAGAAGAACTCTACAACCTTCCTGTAAATGATGAGGTTGAAGCAGTTAAAAACATGCACTTGATTGGTCAAAGTCAGGTGACCTTCCGTGAATGGAACCAAAAATGGGTTGATTTATCTCTGAATTCATTTGCTGATATTGAAAATCACCTCTTTGAAGCTGAAAGCTACAATAATTCTTTCCGTTTTTTCAAAGCTGCTCACAAGATTGATCAAATTGAAAGCCAAATTGGCTTGATTGAAGAAGATATTGCAGCTATTCGCAATGCCCTTTCTGAACTTGAAAAGCAAGAATCTAAGAATAGTGGCCGTGTCCTTCATGCCTTGGACTTGTTTGAATCCCTTCAACATACCGTTGCAGAAGACTCGGAGAAATATGGGAAGGCCCTTCCTGAGATTGAGAAACAATTGGAAAACATCCAATCTGAATTCTCTCAATTTGTTACCCTAAATTCATCAGGTGACCCAGTTGAAGCGGCAGCAATTCTTGATTCAACTGAAAATCATATTCTTGCTTTGACACACATCGTTGAGCGAATTCCAGCTCTTGTTGAAACCTTGACAAAGGAACTGCCAGAACAATTAGCAGATTTGGAAGAAGGCTATCGCAAGCTGTTGGATGCCAACTACCACTTTACAGAAACAGATATCGAGTCTCGTTTCCAACTTTTGCATGAATCTTTGAAGAATAATCAAGAAAACATCCGTCAGTTGGAGTTGGACAATGCAGAGTATGAAAATAATCGCATCCAAGAAGAAATCAACGCCCTTTATGATATCTTCACTCGTGAAATTGCAGCTCAAAAAGTAGTTGAAAGTCTTCTTGCTACATTACCAACTTATCTCAACCACTTGAAAGAAAATAATCAGGTGCTTGTTCAAGATCTTGAACGCTTGACTAAAACCTACCTTCTTCCTGAAAGTGATGGAAATCATGTTCGTCGTCTTCAAGCAGAATTGGCTGCATTTGATACGGCAATCATGGAAGTGACAGAGGATCAAGGTGAGTCAACACAAGCCTACTCTGCTCTTGAAGAACAGTTGGAAATGCTTCAAAGCAACCTCAAGGATATAGAGGATGAGCAAATCTCTGTTAGCGAACGACTTGCGCAAATTGAAAAAGACGACCTCAATGCTCGCCAAAAAGCAAATGTCTATGTGAACCGTTTGCATACTATCAAACGTTACATGGAGAAGAGAAACTTGCCAGGTATTCCTCAAAGTTTCTTGAAACTTTTCTTTACTGCAAGTCATAACACAGAAGATTTGATGGCAGAGTTAGAACAACCACAAGTGAATATTGAATCGGTTAAACGAATTCTTGAAATTGCAACAAATGATATGGAAGCACTTGAAACAGAAACCTATGATATCGTTCAATATGCAACCTTGACGGAGCAACTACTCCAATACTCAAACCGTTACCGTTCATTTGATGAGCGTATCCAAGAGGCCTTCAACGAAGCGCTTGAAATTTTTGAAAAAGAGTTTGACTACCAGGCATCATTTGAAAAAATTTCACAAGCCTTGGAAGTTGCTGAACCAGGGGTTACAAACCGTTTTGTAACTTCATATGAGAAAACACGTGAAGCGATTCGTTTTTAAAAATAGAAGCTTAGAAGATTTCTAAGCTTTTTTATTTTCCTAAAAAAAGACAGAATCCCTGTTTATCATTGAAATAATAGCCTCGATTTGATATGATGGAAATATGAAAAAAAATAGAGCGAAACGTGTTTCTCACGATAAAACGAGAAGGCTATTGCTTTCCCTTGTTGGAATCTTAGGAATTGCTACGATTCTATTAGGGAGTGCTATTGGTTATAAGCTACTACAAAAGCAATCTTACGAACAAAAAATTGAAGCGCTAAAAAGCGAAAAGGACCAGCAATTCAACTCAGGTAGTCAGAAGGACCATTTCCGAAAAGGTCAAGCTGAGGTGATTGCCTACTACCCTCTGCAAGGAGAGGAAGTCATTGCGTCTGTTAGAGAAAAAATCAACCAGGATATCAAAGAAAAGCTGGAAGATAAAGAGGATTTGGTCTTTTATTATAGTGAGCAGTTGGACCCAGTCTTAAAGGGAGTTGTTGCTCGTAGTATCAGTAAGCAAGTCTACGATTTGTCTGCATCAAAGGTTGAAGAAAAAGAAAAGACTTCCTTAGGGAAAATTTTCTTGACTGAAGATGGGAAAGATTTTGACCTTAGCAAACTCTTCAAAGATGCTAGCAAGGCTAAGGAACTCTTACTGACTCAAATCAAAACAACTCTAGAAGATAAGAAACTTGACCAGGCAAAAATTGATCAAGTTATAAAGAGCTTCACAGACCAAGAATTGACATCTTGGAGCTTTGATTATAAGGATAGTCAAATCATCCTTTATCCTGCTAATCCTGGAGAGACTGTTGAGGAAATTGCTCTACCCATATCCAGTTTCTTTGATGTTTTGGAGTCCTCTTATCTATTAGAAAAAGATGCTGAACTCTATCAAGCTTACTTTGCACAAAAAGACAAAAAAGTTGTAGCACTGACCTTTGATGATGGTCCAAATCCGTCTACAACTACACAAGCTTTGGATACATTAGCTAAGTACAAAGTAAAAGCGACCTTCTTTGTACTTGGTAAAAACATCGCTGGTAATGAAGACATCCTTAAACGGATGAAGTCTGAAGGTCATGTTGTAGGAAACCACAGCTGGAGTCATCCCGTTCTTTCACAACTTTCGCTCGAAGATGCTAAAAAGCAAATCACTGATACAGAAGATCTGTTAACTCAAGTTTTAGGATCAAGCTCTAAACTGATGCGCCCACCTTATGGTGCCATCACTGATGATATTCGAAACGGCCTTGATTTAAGCTTCATCATGTGGGACGTGGATAGTTTGGACTGGAAGAGTAAAAACGAGACAGCCATTTTGACAGAGATACAGCGCCAGGTTCGCAATGGTTCTATCATTCTCATGCATGATATCCATGGTCCTTCTGTTAATTCTCTACCAAGTGTTATTGAGTATTTAAAGGGTGAAGGGTATACATTTGTGACCGTTCCTGAATTACTCAATTCTCGCTTAAAAGCTCACGAGATCTATTACGATCGTGATCAATAATTTTTAAAATCTAAAGGAGCAAGTGTTCTGATAATCAGGATTTTGTTTCTTTAGATTTTCTTCACATAGAAAGGAAAAACGATGAAATCTTATACCCTTAATAATGGAATTTCAATTCCTGTACTAGGATTTGGAACATGGAAAGCTGAAAATGGAGAGGTAGCCTACCAAGCCGTTTTAGAAGCCTTAAAGGATGGTTATCGACATATCGATACTGCAGCTATCTATAAAAATGAGGAAAGTGTTGGTCGTGCTATTCGAGATAGCGGTATTCCAAGACAAGAAATCTTTGTAACGACCAAACTCTGGAATACCAATCACAGCTATGATGAAGCTCGCCAAGCATTTGAAGAATCAATGGAAAAACTGGGATTGGATTATCTAGATTTGTACCTTATCCATTGGCCAAATCCAAAACCTTTAAGAGAAAATGACGAATGGAAAACTCGCAATGCTGAAGTCTGGAGAGCGATGGAGGATCTTTACCAAGAAGGCAAAATCCGTGCTATCGGCGTTAGTAATTTCCTTCCTCATCATTTGGATGCCTTGCTTGAGACAGCAAGAGTCATTCCAGCGGTCAATCAGGTGCGCTTGGCACCAGGAGTTTATCAAGAGGAAGTGGTTGACTACTGTAGAGAGAAAGGAATTCTCTTAGAGGCTTGGGGGCCATTTGGACAAGGAGAGTTGTTTGAACAGAAAGAAGTCCAAGAAATTGCTGATAAGCATGGGAAATCAGTGGCTCAAATCTCCTTGGCTTGGAGTTTGGCAGAAGGATTTTTACCCCTACCCAAGTCAGTGACAGCCTCTCGTATCCAGAGCAATCTTGACTGTTTTGGGATTGAACTCAGCAAAGACGAGCGACAAGTCTTAAAGACAATTTCAGTGACTTCGGGCGCACCTCGTGTGGATGAGATGGATTTTTAGAAAGTAAGAAAAAGAATTGTAAATTTTGTACCTTTCTGATATAATATTCAACAGGAAAGAAAGTCTTATGGCGTTCTTCAGCGAGCTTGGGATAGTGGGAGCCAAGTAGGACAAGGTAAGAAACTGGCGCTTTCTGTCGTATTTTTAAAAACAATGAAGTAATAAATTAGGGTGGAACCGCGTTTCTGACGCCCCTAGGTTAAATCAACCTAGGATTGTCGGATGCGGTTCTTTTGTTTATTCAGCCTATGTGTGTAAAAGAAAGGAGAGTCGTGGATAACCTTTATCTTGTAAAAGATGATAGCCAACTAGTTGCATTTCGTGATTTTGTATTAAGAAATACTGAAAAGTTGGAGGCTTATCAATCTTTTTTAAAGAATGAACTTGCAGTCTACGATTTACCGCAAGCCATCATTTGGTCAGGTTTTAATGCTGCTACACAGATTATTAGGGAAATTCCTGTTCCTGCCTATACAAATAATAGACGAATGGTTATGACGCCTGATTTAACTGTTTGGAAAGAGCTGTATTTGTATCAGTTGATGGACTACGAGCGTTCTCAGCAAACTCAAGCAATAGAAAGTCACTATCATTCTTTATCTGAAAATTTCCTCTTACAGATTGTAGGACATGAGTTAGCTCATTGGTCGGAGCATTTTTCAGATGATTTTGATGGTTACGACTCTTACATCTGGTTTGAAGAAGGGATGGTTGAATATATTAGTCGCAAGTATTTCTTGACAGAAGAGGAATTTCAAGCGGAAAAAATTTGTAATCAATCTCTCGTAGAACTTTATCAGAAGAAGTATGGTTGGCATTCATTGAATGATTTTGGTTCCTCTACTTATGATAAGAACTATGCAAGTATTTTTTACGAATACTGGCGTAGTTTTTTGACAGTAGATAAGTTGGTAGAAAATCTAGGTAGTGTACAAGCGGTCTTCGATTCTTATCATCTATGGGCAAACACAGATAAAACTCTTCCCTTGTTAAATTGGTTTGTTCAGCAGAAATTAATTGAAAAAGAAATATAAAAACTAAAGGAGTATTCAATGTCTAAGAAATTAACATTTCAAGAAATTATTTTGACTTTGCAACAATTTTGGAATGACCAAGGTTGTATGCTGATGCAGGCTTATGATAATGAGAAAGGTGCGGGGACGATGAGTCCTTACACTTTCCTTCGTGCTATTGGTCCTGAGCCATGGAATGCGGCTTATGTGGAGCCATCACGCCGTCCTGCTGATGGTCGTTATGGAGAAAATCCTAACCGTCTTTACCAACACCACCAATTCCAAGTGGTTATGAAGCCTTCTCCATCAAACATCCAAGAACTTTACCTTGAGTCTTTGGAAAAATTGGGCATCAATCCATTGGAACACGATATTCGCTTCGTTGAGGATAACTGGGAAAATCCATCGACTGGATCTGCAGGTCTCGGTTGGGAAGTTTGGCTTGATGGGATGGAAATCACTCAGTTCACTTATTTCCAACAAGTTGGTGGATTGGCAACGGGCCCTGTGACTGCGGAAGTTACCTATGGTTTGGAGCGCTTGGCTTCTTACATCCAAGAAGTAGACTCTGTTTATGATATCGAGTGGGCAGATGGTGTAAAATATGGAGAAATCTTTATCCAGCCTGAGTACGAGCATTCAAAATATTCATTTGAAATTTCGGACCAAGAAATGTTGCTTGAAAACTTTGATAAGTTTGAAAAGGAAGCTGGTCGTGCCTTGGAAGAAGGCTTGGTTCACCCTGCCTATGACTATGTTCTCAAATGTTCACACACCTTTAATCTGCTTGATGCGCGTGGTGCCGTTTCCGTAACGGAGCGTGCAGGCTATATCGCCCGTATCCGTAACCTGGCCCGTGTCGTAGCCAAAACATTTGTCGCAGAACGTAAACGCCTAGGCTACCCACTTCTGGATGAAGCAACACGAGCTAAACTCCTAGCAGAAGACGCAGAATAGTAAGTAATACTGTGCTCTAAAATCGTTAAAGGCAAGTCTAAGACTTGCTAGAGGGATATGCACCGCCGTACTGTTATGTGGGGATTTTTGAAACCTTGGGTTCAAAAATCAGTCAGCTAAATCCACTTTGATGAGACTGTTGGAAATCTTAGTTTATTTGGTATAAGATTTCCTTACAGACTCACAAAAGTTAGTTAGCGACATCCCCAGTACCTAAGGTGCATATCAAAAGAAAAGATTGAAGAAGATGTAAAGGAAAAAACATGACAAAAAACTTATTAGTAGAACTCGGTCTTGAAGAGTTACCAGCCTACGTAGTAACTCCAAGCGAAAAACAACTAGGTGAAAAAATGGCAGCCTTCCTCAAGGAAAACCGCCTGTCTTTTGAAGCTATTCAAACCTTCTCCACACCACGCCGTTTGGCTGTTCGTGTGACTGGACTTGCAGACAAACAGTCTGATTTGACAGAAGATTTCAAGGGTCCAGCAAAGAAAATCGCCTTGGATAGTGATGGAAACTTCACCAAAGCAGCTCAAGGATTTGTCCGTGGAAAAGGCTTGACAGTTGAAGATATTGAATTCCGTGAAATCAAAGGTGAAGAATATGTCTATGTTACCAAGGAAGAAGTGGGGCAACCAGTTGAAGCCATTGTTCCAGGTGTAGTAGACGTCTTGAAGTCACTAACTTTCCCTGTCAGCATGCACTGGGCTAATAACACCTTTGAATATATCCGCCCCGTACACACTTTAACTGTTCTTTTAGATGAAGAAGAGTTTGATTTGGATTTCCTTGATATTAAGGGTGGTCGTGTGAGCCGTGGTCATCGTTTCCTAGGACAAGAAACCAAGATTCAGTCAGCTTTGAGCTACGAAGAAGATCTTCGTAAGCAGTTTGTAATCGCGGATCCTCGTGAACGTGAGCAAATGATTGTTGACCAAATCAAGGCAATTGAAGCTGAACATGGTGTACGTATCGAAATTGATGCCGACTTGCTGAACGAAGTCTTGAACTTGGTTGAATACCCAACTGCCTTTATGGGAAGTTTTGATGCTAAATACCTTGACGTTCCAGAAGAAGTTTTGGTGACTTCGATGAAGGAACACCAACGATACTTTGTTGTTCGTGATCAAGATGGCAAGCTCTTGCCAAACTTCATTTCAGTCCGTAACGGAAATGCAGAGTATTTGGAAAATGTCATCAAGGGGAATGAAAAAGTCCTAGTTGCCCGCTTGGAAGACGGAGAATTCTTCTGGCGTGAAGACCAAAAATTGGTCATTTCAGATCTTGTTGAAAAATTGAACCATGTGACTTTCCATGAGAAGATTGGTTCCCTTCGTGAACACATGATTCGTACAGGGCAGATTGCCATTCTCTTGGCAGAAAAAGCTGGTTTGTCAGTGGATGAAACAGTTGACCTAGCGCGTGCAGCAGCTATTTACAAGTTTGACTTGTTGACGGGTATGGTTGGTGAGTTTGATGAACTCCAAGGAATTATGGGTGAGAAATATGCTCTTCTTGCTGGAGAAACTCCAGCGGTGGCAGCTGCTATTCGTGAACACTACATGCCTACATCAGCTGACGGAGCTCTTCCAGAGAGTAAGGTGGGAGCCATTCTAGCCATTGCAGACAAATTGGATACGATTTTGAGTTTCTTCTCAGTAGGCTTGATTCCATCAGGTTCTAATGACCCGTATGCCCTTCGTCGTGCGACGCAAGGTGTGGTTCGTATCTTGGATGCTTTTGGTTGGCACATTGCTATGGATGAGTTGATTGATAGCCTTTACAGTTTGAAATTTGACAGCTTGACTTATGAAAATAAGGCAGAGGTTATGGACTTTATCAAGGCTCGTGTCGATAAGATGATGGGTTCTACTCCAAAAGATATCAAGGAAGCAGTTCTTGCAAGTTCAAACTTTGTTGTGGCGGATATGCTAGAAGCAGCAAGTGCTCTTGTCGAAGCAAGCAAGAAAGAAGATTTCAAATCGTCTGTCGAATCCCTCTCACGTGCTTTCAACTTGGCTGAAAAGGCAGAAGGTTCTGACACGATCGATCCTGTTCTCTTTGAGAATGAAGAAGAGAAAGCCTTGGCGGAAGCAGTAGAATCACTCGTTTTGTCAGGAACTGCAAGTCAGCAATTAGAACAACTCTTTGCGCTTAGCCCAGTTATTGATGCTTTCTTTGAAAACACCATGGTAATGGCTGAAGATCAGACTGTTCGACAAAATCGTTTGGCAATCTTGTCGCAATTAACCAAGAAAGCAGCTAAACTTGCACGTTTCAACCAAATTAATACCAAATAAACTCAGTCAAACGAACTGTATCTTATCACAAAGGAGAAGAAATGGATCCGAAAAAAATCGCTCGTATCAATGAGCTTGCCAAAAAGAAAAAGACAGAAGGCTTAACTTCTGCTGAAAAAGTGGAACAAGCTAAACTTCGTGAGGAGTACATCGAAGGCTATCGTCGTTCTGTTCGTCACCACATCGAGGGAATCAAAATTGTGGATGAGGAAGGCAATGACGTTACACCAGAAAAACTACGTCAAGTACAACGTGAAAAAGGTTTGCACGGCCGTAGTTTAGATGATCCTAACTCATAAAATGAAAGGGGCTTGTAGATGATTTACAAAACCCTTTTTGTTATGTGACTATTAGTCCGTCTCGCTCCGCAAGGTGC
>NZ_JBFNFF010000008.1:0-56523 GCF_040888325.1 Streptococcus jiangnanensis
ATTGCAGAGTAAGCTATTGTCAGGTCTGGATGGGCAATCAAGTTCAAAATCTCTTGAGTCGGTTTTCCCACAGCTGTTTTTAAACCAGAAAATTCTGACGTATCAATGACAGCAGCAGGACTATGCTCATCAACCAACTCCTGAAAGCGTAACATCAGCCGATCCCACTCATTATATAAACCATTGGCTAAATCATGGTAACTAAATAATAAAGGCAGGTTATAATTACTCAGTTCTGCATTAATCGCATCTTTGGTGGCAGAACGAAAACTTTCGGTGCCAATCAACTCTCGAGTCCCTTGAATCGCTGCTAGAATCTTATCCTCAAATCCACTTTTTGAACGATAAAGTCCCTCGCGCGCTATCAATAATTCAGAATACTTATATTTCATTGGCTAGCCTCCATTTGATAATTGTGAAAAGTATAAGAATCCAGATCCTTTGCAAGTAGTTGGCGACGTAGGTTTAAGACATGTTGTTCCTGAATATCATTCTTCTCTGGCCCCCTAAAAAGGACGGATGCAATCATGTCATCGGATATAACTAAGGTTTCTTGATTTGGAATCAAACCTTTGGGCCAAAAATATCCTGTGTAATCTAGATAAAATTTGTTTTCAATTGATACCCGTTGTCCTGTAATTAATACATAGATAGGCATTTCTTCAATAAAATCCTCAAGAGCATCTTTGGGTAACTTTTCTCTATTTATTTGAATAACACTACCTAATGGCAGAATTTCTGTATAAATTTTATCAATTAATCCAAGTAAACGCACAAACTCAGATGTGGAAAAAAGCTGAGTTTCCCCAAGACGAGTGATAATAACCTCTCCCTTATTGAAGCGAAAATCAATACTTGCTCCAATTGTTGGATTGTATTCATAACTCATATCACTCTGAGACAAATTTGAAACCAATGTTCTAAATAAATCTGGTCTATAAATAATAGCTTTAGCGATTTGATCGATGAGTGAATTTGGCTTAAATCCAAGATAGGACTCTGTAAAATACTGCGCCCATAACATTTCTTGTGAAATCATCTTATCCTCCTCTAAAACCTGCAGCCCCAGCAACATCATCAGACACTTTATTCGCTACAGCTTTGGACATATTCCTAGTCTGATCTATTGAATTGCTTTTAAATGTTTTTATCGAACTGTTTAACTCATCTATCATCGTATTAATTTTAAGGAAAGGTTGTAAGTCATTCTCGCTCAAGGCAGGTTTTGAAAGATCGGACAAAGCATCAATTGATGAAGAATATGAAACAACATCAACAGACCAAATATTATAATCTAATTTTATTTCTCCCATAACTCTCCCCCTTAATCTTCATTTTGGCTTTGAAGATAAATATAAGTATTTAGTGATTGGCTAGCGTAATTCATACCAATTGCTAAATTAGAAGCTTCAGCCGTATAGGTTGAGATTTTTTGGTCAATCAAATCAATATTATTCTGGGTATTCTCCAACCATTGGGAAATCGATCCCTTTAGCGTCTCTATTTTATTATTAAAATCATCTCTTCTATTTCCAGCAAAATTAGAAGTAGCTTTTGCCTTTATCAAATCGTATTGAGACAATTGTTCTGAAATTGCGCTTTTCTTGCTCTGTATTTTACTCTTATTCTGTTTTAGAATACTAATTTTATTTAATATATCCGCTCTTTCACTAGACATTGTTGAAATCTGTTGTCGTAAAGAGTAAATCTCATAACTGTAATCACGAGACATAGCTATATCTCCTTTGTTTTTTATCAACTTATGTTAAAGATTCTATCCATTATCTGTAACCAATCGTAAACGATAACCTATTCTACCCACAAAAAAGTTTGTCTCATCCTCTGCTACAACTGGCTCGCTGAAGCTCGTTTGTACTTTTGAAATATTTTGATCTTTGAACCTTGTTCCAACACATCCAGCAGGAACATTGCTCTTTAAGACCTTGTCAACATCTAAGTAGCCTACACTAATAGCTTGTTGTTCTCCCATAAATACAAAATGAATGTGAACTTTCCCGCTATTTCTAACAATCTTTTTAAATACATCCTCGGTTATTTTCATATTTAATAAAGCCCCTAGCATATGCGCCTCTGGGATAAATACGTACATCATTGAAGCCTCTTTACCATTGTGACGGCTTTCAATTTCTCCTTGAATATCGTTAAAGAAACTAGGTATATTATCTCTATCAATAATTTTATCAAATACTTCTGTTTTTTTGTAACTATTGTTGGTATTTAATAATATTTTTTCAATATTTACTAATCTATTCAGACCTGGCATCAAACTATTTTCACAATATTCCAATTGTTGCGGGGTATCATATAAGAATTCAAAATACCCATCTCTATCGGGAACAAACCCTTGAGGATCCGTTGTTTCTTTATCAAACCCTATTGGTAATTCTCCCCTCGACCACATCTCAAGTACTTTAGGATGATTACTAAAGTGTGTAAGCGTCACTTCATTTGGCAACATTGGGATTGGTTCTGGGCAAACTCCTGTCCAGCTTCTTGCAATCAACTTGACTTCTTCTTCCAAGTTATATAGGCGCTCAATGTCCCCTTCTCCACTTATAGGGAGATAAACCTGAATGGCATAAGGAATATCTTCTTTCAACTGGGCACGACCAAAAATTTCTTGCTGAATTAAAGCATCGCGTCCGATAATTTCCTTAGAAGCTCCTTCATCAACCAGGTAAAAGGCCAAGCGCGAGGTGATATTACTTGACATACTGATTTTAAGGCTATTTGAACGAAGTGCTGTCAAAATCACATAGCATCCAAGACTCGCTCCCTCACGTAGGATGCGGTTAATCATACTTTCAATAGCTTCTTCTAGTGGTGTGTCTTTTATAGTATCAAACCCGTCAAAAATAGTAAGAATAGCAGGGAGTTTCTCACCCGATTTTTGTTCGTATTGAGAAAGGCTTGCTACATTATAGAGGGCAAATTTTTCCTTGCGAATCTTCAACTCTTGGTCAATACGTTTTAAAAACTTAACCAGTTTTTCTTCTTCATCAAACCGTGTCAAATCAACTACATGAGGTAAATCTTTTAGTGGCAAGAGTCCATTTGTCCCAAAGTCAAATAAATTGATTTGTACTTGCTCTGGAGTATTCAAACGAGCGAGATTTAACACTAGAGTTTGAAGAGCTAGGGATTTCCCAAAACCAGGTGAACCATAGAAAACTGTATGCCCCATTTTTTCCAAATCAAAATGATAATCCTTCTGACGTTGCTCTGTCGGAATATCCATTCGAGCAAAAGGAACGGCCAATACTTTTTCGTCGGTCCAGTGAATATCTGTTTGAGGGGATATGATGGCTGTCTCTAGTGGTTCTAACCACGGTTTATCTGGCAGGTTGAGGGGAACAGTCTTGCTCACTCTTGCTATGTAGTTTACAACAGCTGAGAGTTCCGTGATTTCTTCCGTCTGATCAACAGTATAATTTTCGTCCTTAGATAGGTCATCAGATAGTAATTCATATTGTCCTAGGTCATTTATCAACCAGATTCGTTCATCAACAACTTCTTGAACTCCCTCTGTTTGTGGGGCATACTGCGCACCACTCCATGCAGACTGGAACAATTCATAGATTTCGTTGTTTCCTACTTGTAGGTAAGCACGCCCTGGTTCAGTAATGCTCGCCGCATCTGGTGTTTTAATAATTTCATTTGAATCAGACTCATCTGACACTTTCAAAGCTAGTTTGAAACGCGAGTTTGACCATATTTGATCATTCACGACACCTGATGGCTTTTGTGTAGCAAGAATTAGATGAACTCCAAGCGAACGTCCAATACGGGCTGTCGAAACCAGCTCTGTCATAAATTCTGGTTCATGTTCTTTCAATTCAGCAAACTCATCACTAATAAGGAAGAGATGAGGTAATGGTTTGTCTGGATAACCTGATTTGTCAGTAGCTTGTTGACCTTCCTTATATAATTTAGTGTATCCATTGATATGGTTGACGCCAAATTGATTAAATAGTCGTTGACGTTTTTGTAACTCTGCTTTGATAGAAGCTAGGGCACGCGCACTAGCAGCTCCCTCTAAGTTAGTAATAGACCCAAGCATATGTGGTAAATCTTTGAAAAGATTCGCCATCCCACCACCCTTGAAGTCAATGGTAAGAAATCCAACATCCTCCGGACTAAAATTTACAGCCATGGATAATATATAAGACTGAAGAATCTCCGATTTACCTGAACCAGTAGTTCCTGCTACGAGGCCGTGTGGTCCATGTGCACGTTCATGTAAGTTGAGCTCCACCTGATCATCTTTCCCACGCAATCCTAATGGCACCGCTAACGTTTTAAAAGTATCCGCTTTGGACCATCTAGTCGCAACCTGTAACTCTTCAACTTCTCTGACTTGATAGAGTTCCAAAAAAGTAACAGATTTAGGAATCGTGTTCTTCTCTACTTCCATGTGTTTTAGATTTGCTAAAGTACGAATAGAATCTTCATAGCAATCCAACAGCGGATGGGGAATAAAGGTTTGAGCACTATAGGCACCTTCATCATTAATGATTTGACCTAAATTTTGATTCTTATATTCAATTAGAGTTGTGATAGTTTCTGGCAAAAGACGACGTGCCTCTTTCACCCAAATGACTGTTACACCCAACTCTGTCAAATCCTTGGCTAGATACTCATTCAAACTATGGCCAAGTAAATGGGAGTCATCCATAATCGTTAAGACATAATGAGGTTTAAAGCGTGCATCTTTTTCCCCCATTTCACGTTTGATTTGGGAACGTTTTTGAATGATACGGTAAAGCGAATTTAGAACAGCATCACGGCTTCTAGCATCATGAACAAAACCACGAATATTTCGTTCCTGCATATTAAAATGAGGGAGAAAGCGCCACTCAGACCAATCTTTCTCATATCTCTGTTCTTGAACAAGATTGATAAAATTAACATCTAAGTAGCTATGGAACATTGCCATCTGTAAGAGCATATTATACACAGCTGTCCTAGTTACTTCACTGTTTCCAACAAGACCAACTGTCGCTTCAAAGATATTAACCGTGATCGGAACTTTCTTTTGCAAACTGTAGTCTTGCAAGACTGTTCGAGCAAACTGCGATATTTCATCTTTACTTTGCTCATCAAAATTTGTTTGCAACTCTAGCTGACTTAATTTATCTCCTAATCCTAAAGACACCTGTAAGAAATCTTCATTATAGTCCATTCGCTCATAAATTCTAGAATCATACTTTGCAATCAGCTCAGTAATGGTTGATATTGACGGTTGATTGTAATGTAGAATCTTAGTTTCTTCTTTGTAGTAGCTTTCTAAGTCGGATACTTGTTTTAATAAATATGCTTCGTAATCTTGAATACGATTTTTTTCCTGTTCTTTGGTATCCTTTCTCTCCTCAAAATACTGACTCATAGTTGTCGCTGCCGTCAGGAGGCTAAAACCACCCATCCCTAGCATCATTACAGGATTCCCTTTTGTCCAAATTGAACTCAATGCAGTTAAAGTAAACATCCCTAAAGCTGGGACAATGGCTCGGATGAGCGAATTTTTGGGTGGCTTTATCGGCTGTGGAGGTTGATTGATAATGATTTTCCCACTATGGATAATAGGGTTGACTCTCGGACTCCTTCTATACTCTGGAAAATCCATCGGATATTCATTGTTTTTTTCTTGTATCAGAATTTGACTCTTATTCAATTGTGGTTCTTCAAAAAGACATCCAATCTTCCACTGGTTCTTTCTTTTTTCTATAAAATAGTTAGAAACCTTCATTTGGCTCCCCACTTCAAATGGATAAAGTCCTTCCTCTTTGATAAGACAGTCGTTTAGATAGATCGGAGATTCCCCAAGAGTAACCTGTACTTGATTATTTGAGAAAATAAGTTGGTTTGAAGGTGACCAACTAATGTCAGCTGATTCTTTCTTGCTACAAATAAATCGTTGTGGCGGAAAAATATAAGTGATAAAAATATCTTCTTCAGGGACCAATAAGGTTACAGTTTCTTTATCAAAGGTAGATTTTCCTCTTTCTAATTCCTTACCATTTCGATAGACTCTTCTGCCTTCTACTGTATACTCGTTAGTACCTACTCTTACCTCTTGTCCTTCAAACAAATCAATTTTTTCCAATTTTTCTTGTTCAATTAACAAGGTATAAATAGGTTTATGAAGTTCTCCTAATTGGTCTCCCAGTTGATGATCATATTCTAGCTTTTTTGCCTTCATTTATCGTTCACTCTTTTCTTTTGTTTGGTTGTCCTTAGGAGTTGTGGTCTCAGTAGATGCTTTTGTATCACTACTATTTGTAGATGCTTTTGTATCACTACTATTTGTAGTAGCTTCTCCAATCTCAGCAGAAAGTTCTTTTATTTTCTTTTCATATTCTTCAAGTTTCTTTTGTTTTTCAGAACCGTTCATATTGATATCTGCTTTGACTGATTCATATAGATTTGTATAAGCGTGTAAAATCAATTGTGTGTCCCCGATATTTTGTGCCACATCCAGAGCCTTTTCAAATTTTCCACGTCCAAGATAAATCCAATAATAGAAAATTGTATCATCTGTAGATTCTGTAATCGTATTTAAAATAACTTCCTTTTGCTTATCGCTCAAACTATCTAAACGGACATAGCTTGCTGCTAAGATATACTTAGCTTCTTTTGGTAATGATTCTGCACCATAATTTTTTAATGATTCAACTGTTTCAGAATAGTCTTTTCGCATGAAATTTGATTGGGCCATAATGACTGATGATTTTAGGGGGCCGTCTTTAAACATAGACTTATAAGTGGCAAAACTTAAAATGACTGTGGTTGTAGCAAGCAAGGCTCCCCCTATTAACAAAGTCTTCCATTTTTTCTTGTTCACCAACAAATTAGATTTTGAACTCTCTTCTGATAATTTTGCATACTTTTCTGCAATATATTTATTAACATCAGCTACACTCTCTAAGGGACTAATATCCTGTGCCACCTTTTCCTTTATTGCATCAATCCCATGGATGACTAAGTCAAAATCTACCTTGGGTAGTAAAATGGAAATCATTAAAGCTTTATAAGATTCTAAATAGAATTCAGAACTATGCTGTTGAGGTGCAAGTAATTTTTCGATTCCATAATGTAACATTTGTACATTACTGCCAAAAACAATGATGTTCTCAGGATGGATATATGGAATTTTATAATCATTTTCAGAATGAACTAATACCGACATGCTTTGTGCCAAACTAAAACGCTCAAGCTCCGTAGTTCTGTCTAAAATTTCTTCTTTAACAGTTTTAAAATACTCTGGAATAATATAATGCAAAGAAAGAACTCCATCTTTCTGCACTATTTCTACTGGACAATATTCTTTAATCAATTCAAGCTGTTCTCTATGGTAACCTGATGAAGAAATTTGAACTGATATTTGGTTGCCTTCTCTCACAAATTGTAGTTGATCTGCTTCAAACATTTTTTCTCCTATGATACATCTTTAATCTCTATATAATCCCCATCACTAACTGGATAAGCAGCCAAGATATCCGTTGTTTCGATATGAATTTGTTTATTTCTAACTTTGAAACAAAACGAACTATTTAGGGGTAAATTCAACTGTTCTCTAACTTTGGTATCTTTTAATAATTCTTCTAATCTTAACCAAGTAAGGGATTTTGAAACTCGAATATCTATTTGTTTTGTTCTATACTCTAGAGTTAACTTTATTTTTCCGTAATCCATGCCATTTCCTTCCTAAATAGATACCCAAAAAAACCATAAACAACAAGAAAAAACTTGTCAATACACTTCCCATCCAATCCTTAAAAATTGAATAGTCACTTTGTTTAAAAGAGGGTTTCTCCTCTACAGTGTATTGATTAAACAATGATGTTTTAACGCCAGTAGTTTCTAAACGATAAATAGAATGATTTTCACTATCGGTAAATATAGTCTGCTCTGCCCCCTGTAAAAGTTCTTTTGTTGTTTGAGTTCTCTGGTCCACAACCTTTTGGGTACGATTTAAAAATAAATTTGGAGCATATTTGGATTCTATCCTATTTTTGACCGTGTCCTGTGTACTATTTGTAATGATATCTGTATCAAGTTTTAAGCTACCATCGTCTGCATAAACTAGCACAGGAAATACGATACAAAGAATTAATAGGTACTTTTTAATTTTCTTCATCATGGTATAAAAATAAGCGTCAAGTTTCCCTGACGCTCCTCAAAATTAACTACAAACCAAAGCTTTGTGCATCTTGTTGGTCACGTTCAGCTACTGTTTGAGCATAGTTGTTCAATTGTTGGTTGATGCTCACTAGAAGCTCCTCGAATTTTTGAACATGTGTATACAACTGGTTGTATTGCTCAAGGTAAGCATTAAATGCTTGCCCTTTCCATTGTGATGCCATTTCTCCATTTGTGCGATTAACGGTTTGTACCGCTTGTTCAATTTGATCTTTAGCGCTAAGATAAATAGCCGCCTGAGATTGTAACTGTTCTGGAGTCAAACTAATTGATGACATAAGGATTCTCCTTTTAAATTTTTTCCTACTTTAGTTTATCATATATTTTAGTGTTTGTCTATCAGTTACACACTCGTAATACAAATTTGTACAAAAAAAGTATCTGCAAAAACATTTAGATAGAAAGAAGCCTGTATTCAAAGGTTTCGTACGCCCTAAAATGTCAAATCAAGTGCACATTTTCCTCATAGAAAACTTCATATTCTCATTTCATAGTATGTTGAATTAAAGTATCAATTATGATTTTCTTATTTCTATAAGAAGAAACTAAAATAGTTCTGGTATATTTTATCTGAATCATGTGTAATTGCGACCTGTTTTTCAGTATATAATTATTTCTTTAAGATAAGAATATTCTATGGCCAAATTTTGTCTAATTAATTTAAAAATCATTAACAAGGGGGATATTATGGCTGAAAGAATAATACATCAAGCTGATCTTTGAGCTATCGAGAACAACTTGCGCTCTATCCATGAAGGATTGCGAACAATTGGTTTTCATACTTAAGTTTTGTCCCAGCTTTATCCTTTTGATATTCCTTTTGAAGCTCATGAAGTTCTAGTCTCTCATGATTGTAAATACAGTATTGAAATTTGTTTTTTGCAAACATAATAATCCTTTCTAGTTATCAACAATTAAATCTTGTTTAAAAAATCTGAAATGAGTAGTTATCTAAAACCAACATCTAATTTTCTTAAACAACACAAAAACGCTCTAGACAATTGAACTGACCCCAAAAGTTAGACAGAAAACATCTAACTTTTGGGGTGTTTTATTATGAAATTGAGTTATAAAGATAAAGTTCAAATCTATGAACTAAGAAAACAAGGACAAAGTTTCAAACAGCTTTCAAATAAATTTGGGATAAACAATTCTAATCTTAGGTACATGATTAAATTGATTGATCGTTACGGAATAGAGTTCGTCAAAAAAGGAAAAAATCGTTACTATTCTCCTCACTTAAAACAAGAAATGGCTGAGGAAGTTCTGCTAGAAGGTTGTTCACAAAGAAGTGTAGCTTTAGATTATACTTTGCCCGACCGTTCGCTGTTGACAAATTGACTAGCACAATATAGGAAAAACGAGTATACTCTGTTGAGAAAACAAGAGGGAGACCATCTATAATGGGGGGTAAACGGAAGAAAACTTGGGAAGAGTTGACAGAATTAGAACGACCTCAGGAGGAGAATGAACGATTACGGACTGAGGTGGCCTACCTAAAAAAGTTAAAAGAGTTAGAGGAAAGGGACGAAGCCCCAGAGCGAGAAAGGCAGAGACAGTTGGAGAAATGGTTTCAGGAGAATTTCGACTAGATTTTCTTCTTGAAACAGCCCATTTAGCTCGCTCGACTTACTATTATCAAGTTGAAGCAACTAGATGTGTTTGATAAAGATAAAGAGCTTAAAACCGAAATTCAGGCCATTTATAATGACCATAAAGAAAATTATGGCCATCGTAGAGTTACTCTTGAACTAAGAAATCGCGGTTTTGTAGTGAATCATAAGAAAGTTCAACGTCTGATGAAGGTCCTTGGTTTAAAGGCTCGAATTCGTCGTAAACGGAAGTATTCTTCTTATCAAGGAGAGATTGGCAAGAAAGCAGAGAATCTCATTCAACGTCAATTTGAAGTATCAAGGCCAATGGAAAAGTGCTATACGGATGTGACAGAGTTTGCCATTCCAAATAGCACACGGAAACTCTATTTATCGCCTGTTTTAGATGGCTTTAACAGCGAAATTATTGCTTTTAATCTTTCTCGTTCGCCTAATTTAGAACAAGTAAAAACGATGTTGGAGCAGGCATTCACAGAGAAATACTATGAGAATACGATTCTCTATAGTGATCAAGGATGGCAATATCAACACGATTTTTATCACAGGTTTTTAGAGAGTAAGGGAATTCAGCCATCCATGTCACGTAAAGGTAACAGCCCAGACAATGGTATGATGGAGTCCTTCTTTGGCATTTTAAAATCCGAAATGTTTTACGGTTATGAGAAGTCGTTTCAGTCGCTTAAGCAATTGGAACAAGCCATTGTAGACTATATTGATTACTACAACAATAAACGAATTAAGAAAAAACTAAAAGGACTTAGTCCTGTGCAGTACAGAACTAAATCCTTTGGATAAATTAATTGTCTAACTTTTTGGGGTCAGTACAAATATAGCTAGAGCGTTTTCTATATATCCGAACATCTAATTTATTTCACAAAAAATGTAGTCAAAAATGTAGCCATTCGGTTGATTTTTATTGCAATACATTGAACTTTGAAAATTCAAGAATCGCGTTAAATCAAGGTTTTTTCGTTTCTACTGAAACGTAATGACCCACTATTTAACCTCTGTAAACACAACGTGTTTGCGAAGTTTTGGTGAGTATTTCTTCAATTGAAGACGGTCTGGAGTGTTACGTTTGTTTTTAGAAGTAAGGTACAAGCGTTCACCAGATTCTTTGTGTTCAAGTGTGATATTTACGCGCATGGTATCTCCCTTCTATTATTCCGCTGATGCAGCTTTAGCGATCTTACGTCCTTTGTAGTATCCTTTAAGTGATACGCGGTGAGAACGTGAGTAATCTCCAGTAGTTTCGTCAAAGTTTACAGATGGAGCTGTTACTTTGTAGTGTGTACGACGTTTGTTTTTCTTCGCTTTTGAAGTGCGACGTGCAGGTACTGCCATTTTGATTTCTCCTTTTAAGATATAATTCAGTTAGGTTTGATTTTCATCAACTTTAATAGTATATCAAAACTTTTTTGTAAAGTAAAGTTACTTGACAAAAAAAGATGAAAAAATTAGAAGTTATTAATCGAAATTTTCTGAAAATTCAAGAATTTTCTTCTGTTCATTGCCTTTAAAATGTGCTATAATAGTAAAAACTGAAATGGGAGGGATAAGATGACTGAATTAGATAAACGTCACCGCAGTAGCATTTATGACAGCATGGTTAAATCACCAAACCGTGCCATGCTTCGTGCGACTGGTATGACAGATAAGGACTTTGAAACACCGATTGTGGGAGTGATTTCGACTTGGGCGGAAAATACACCATGTAACATCCACTTGCATGATTTCGGAAAATTGGCTAAAGAGGGTATCAAATCGGCAGGTGCTTGGCCTGTTCAGTTTGGTACCATTACCGTAGCGGACGGGATTGCCATGGGAACGCCTGGTATGCGTTTCTCTTTAACATCTCGTGATATCATTGCGGACTCAATCGAGGCGGCTATGGGTGGTCACAACGTCGATGCCTTCGTCGCTATCGGTGGCTGTGATAAGAACATGCCTGGTTCTATGATTGCCATTGCCAATATGGATATTCCAGCTATTTTCGCCTATGGTGGGACTATTGCACCGGGAAATCTTGATGGCAAAGACATTGACTTGGTTTCTGTCTTTGAGGGAATCGGAAAATGGAACCACGGTGACATGACAGCTGAGGACGTGAAACGTCTTGAATGTAATGCCTGTCCTGGCCCTGGTGGTTGTGGTGGTATGTACACAGCTAATACCATGGCGACTGCTATTGAAGTTCTAGGGATGAGCTTGCCAGGCTCTTCATCTCACCCAGCTGAATCAGCTGACAAGAAAGAAGATATCGAAGCAGCAGGACGAGCTGTTGTCAAGATGCTGGAGCTTGGTCTCAAACCATCAGATATCTTGACTCGTGAAGCTTTTGAAGATGCCATCACTGTAACGATGGCTCTCGGTGGTTCTACAAATGCCACTCTTCACTTGCTTGCCATTGCCCATGCGGCTAATGTTGACTTGTCACTTGAGGACTTCAATACAATCCAAGAGCGTGTGCCTCACTTGGCTGACTTGAAACCATCTGGTCAGTATGTCTTCCAAGATCTCTACGAAGTCGGTGGTGTGCCAGCGGTTATGAAATACCTTTTGGCAAATGGTTTCCTTCATGGCGACCGTATCACATGTACTGGTAAGACAGTCGCTGAAAACTTGGCTGACTTTGCAGACCTTACACCAGGCCAAAAAGTCATTATGCCACTTGAAAATCCAAAACGTGCAGACGGTCCGCTTATCATCTTGAACGGTAACCTTGCCCCTGATGGTGCGGTTGCCAAGGTATCAGGTGTTAAAGTGCGTCGTCACGTTGGACCAGCTAAGGTCTTTGACTCAGAAGAAGAT
Organism: Streptococcus jiangnanensis; assembly: GCF_040888325.1. Taxonomy (GTDB): domain Bacteria; phylum Bacillota; class Bacilli; order Lactobacillales; family Streptococcaceae; genus Streptococcus; species Streptococcus jiangnanensis. Next base: position 12,645 of record NZ_JBFNFF010000008.1, read on the forward strand.
GCTATTCAGGCCGTTCTGACAGATGAAATCGTTGATGGCGATGTAGTCGTTGTCCGTTTTGTTGGACCGAAGGGTGGTCCTGGTATGCCTGAGATGCTGTCCCTTTCATCCATGATCGTTGGTAAAGGTCAGGGAGACAAGGTTGCTCTCTTGACGGATGGCCGTTTCTCTGGTGGTACTTATGGTCTGGTTGTCGGACATATCGCTCCTGAAGCTCAGGATGGTGGACCGATTGCTTACCTTCGTACAGGGGATATCGTTACAGTTGACCAAGATACCAAAGAAATTTCTATGGCCGTATCCGAAGAAGAACTTGAAAAACGCAAGGCAGAAACAACCTTGCCACCACTTTACAGCCGTGGTGTTCTCGGTAAATATGCCCATATCGTATCATCTGCTTCACGTGGAGCCGTGACAGACTTCTGGAATATGGACAAGTCAGGTAAAAAATAAACTCATACTCTTCGAAAATCAAATTCAAACCACGTCAACGTCGCCGTGCCGTACTCAAGTACAGCCTGCAGCTAGTTTCCTAGTTTGCTCTTTGATTTTCATTGAGTATCAAAAAGCAAGCCATCTTCGGCTTGCTTCTTTTTATCTTCAAAAGTGATTTGCCTCATTAACGAGGTGGCAGTCCAAGGGCAATGCGTCCGTAGCGACTAATTCGTGTAATCTTCCAAGCGGGAGACCAGGTAACTTCAACCTTGACATCTTCGATACCCTCGATTTGTTTTAGACCTGCAACGATTTCGATAGGCAAACTTTCGGCACAATCGCAGGCAGTATCGGTGAAGGTCATGACAATCTTACAGAGACCTGTTTCATCCAGATTGATTTCATAAATCAAGCCCAGATTGTAAACATCCAATTCCACATCTGTATCAAAAACCTTCTCTAGTTTTTCGATAATTTGGTCTTGCAAGGCCAAAGCGCGGTCATTGATTTTGATATCGTCTCTCATAACAGTCCCTCCACGTGATAAATATCCTCTATTTTCTCATAATTCTGACAATTTGGCAAGTTTTTGATGAATTTTCTGAAAAAATATGATAACATAAATAAAATACCGAATTAAGGGGAAGTCTATGGAGCAGATTGGAAAAGTCTTTAGACAATTACGAGAATCAAGAAATATCTCGCTGAGACAAGCAACTGGGGGACAATTTTCGCCGTCCATGTTGTCCCGATTTGAAACAGGTCAGAGTGAACTTTCGGTGGGAAAGTTTCTGTTTGCCCTAGAAAATATATCTGCGAGTGTAGAGGAAATCCTCTTTCTGGCGAGAGGTTTTCAGTATGATACAGATTCTGAGTTGAGAAAAGAGATCACAGATATCTTGGATCCAAAGAACATAGCACCTCTCGAGGACTTGTATCGTAAGGAGTATCAAAAGCATGCCCATTCTCAAAATAAACAGAAACATATTCTAAATGCCATTATGATTAAGTCTTATATGAAGAGCATGGATGAAACGGTAGAGTTAACAGCAGAGGAAGGGGAAGTCCTTCATGATTATTTGTTTTCTACCGAGATTTGGGGAATCTATGAACTCAATTTGTTCTCAGTTAGTTCCTCACTCTTATCTATTCCTCTTTTTACTAGATATGTACGAGAAATGCTCCGCAAATCTGATTTTCTAATGGAAATGTCTGGTAATCGCAACCTTTTTCACACCATGCTATTGAATGGTTTTTTAGCCAGCATTGAGTGTGAAGAATTTACCACTGCCTATTATTTTAAACGTGTCATCAAAGAGCATTTCTACAAGGAAAATGAGATCTATTTCCGAATTGTCTATTTGTGGGCTGAAGGTCTTCTTGATAGCAAGCAGGGTAGAGTCAAGGAAGGTCAGAAAAAGATGGAAGATGCTGTCCATATTTTTGAGATGCTTGGTTGTAACAAATCTGCTGAATACTACAGAAATACAACCGATTGTTGAATATCTGCAAACTAAGAAAATAATTTGAAAATTTAAGCGATAGAACTTTTGACTACTCTCAGGTCGTTACAAAAGTTCTATCGTTTCTTTGCTCATTTTGTGTGTTGCATATATTCAAAAGTTTTCCCTTTCAATTTCTAAGTGCTATACTATAGTCATACTTCATATAGGGATTATAACAAGAAGGGAGATTACCTATGAAACTATTGTTTAGAAATCAAGCTTATCGACTCTTGACTTTGTCGCGCTTCTTCAATGCCTTTGGTGCTTCGATTTTTAACCTGGTATTTATCGTTTATGCATCGACCTTGCCACAAGCCTCTTTTGCTGTTGCTATGGCGAATATTGTCATGATTCTTCCGACTCTCTTTACAGTTTTTGTAGGGATTCGGGCAGATTACACAAGGGACAAGGTCAAATGGATGGTCTATAGCGGTTTGTTTCAGGCGGTTTTATTTTTTCTGGCAGCCCTAGTTGTTCAGCAAGCTAGTCTCTTTGCCTTTTCTAGCCTGTGTTTGATCAATGTCATCAGTGATGTGATCAGTGATTTTGCTGGTGGTTTGCGAATGCCTCTCGTTAAGGAAAAAGTAGCTGAAGAGGATCTGATGGAAGCTTATTCTTTTTCCCAGTTTATCACCTATATTTCAGCTATTGGTGGTCAAGCTTTTGGAGTTTGGCTCTTAGGTCTATCGGTCAACAATTTTTCCCTTGTTGCGGGAATCAATGCCTGCTTTTTCCTAGTATCAGCCTTTATTCTCTTTTTAGGAAAAAGCAAATTGAGTCTGTCAATGTCATCTGCTGATGGTGAAAACCTAAAAAATGAGAAGCTTTCTATCAAAGACCAGTTCCTAACAATTTACCAAAATTTACGTCTCGTTTTTCTTAAAGGTGGACAGAAAAACTTTGGTTTCATGATCTTTGCTGTCTTGCTTATTAATGCCTTGGGTGGGGCTTTAGGAAGCATCTATAACATCTTCTTTTTGAGCCATTCTCTCTTGAATTTTTCTTACACAGAGGCACTATTTATCAATCAATTCTGTGTTTTAGTAGCAATCATCATCAGTAGCCTTACGGGCAATGATTATTTTGGGAAGCAGTCCCTGCCTAGATTGATGATGTGGGCTACTGTAGGACTCAGTCTAGTTGGTCTAGCTAATGTATTCAATCAAGTCGTGCTTGGTTTGCTATTTCTATTTTTAACTCTCTATGTGTCTGGTAAAGTTCAACCAAAGATTAGTGCCATGCTCATGAAAAATCTAGCTCCAGATGTTCTAGCTCGTACCAGTAATTTTTTAGGTTTATTGTTTACCTTATCCATACCTGTGGGAACAGCTTGTTTTTCACTTATAGCTGTATGGAATATACAGTTGACTTGGATGCTATTTGTTGGTCTTTCCTTGCTAGCTATTCTTTTGACAGTTATTAATCTCAAAAATGATATCTAAATCCTAATTTTTTTCTCACTGTTTTAATCCCTCTATTTATGGTAAAATAAGACTATTAAGTTTAAAGAGGATTCCCTATGAAATTACAAAAACCAAAAGGAACGCAGGATATTTTACCTGCTGAGTCTGCTAAGTGGCAGTACGTTGAGGGCTTTGCCCGTGAAATTTTCAAGCGCTATAACTATGCAGAAGTGCGCACGCCTATTTTTGAGCATTACGAGGTTATCAGTCGCTCTGTCGGAGATACAACGGATATCGTAACTAAGGAAATGTACGATTTCTATGACAAGGGTGATCGTCATATCACCCTCCGTCCAGAAGGAACTGCGCCCGTTGTCCGCTCTTATGTGGAAAATAAACTCTTCGCCCCAGAAGTGCAAAAGCCAAGTAAGTTCTATTACATGGGCCCTATGTTCCGTTATGAGCGTCCACAAGCAGGTCGTTTGCGTCAGTTCCACCAGATTGGTGTCGAGTGCTTTGGCTCTAGTAATCCAGCTACCGATGTGGAAACCATCGCTATGGCGGCTCATTTCTTGAAAGAAATCGGCATCCAAGGTGTCAAATTGCACCTCAATACGCTTGGAAATCCTGAGAGCCGTGCAGCCTACCGTCAGGCCTTGATTGACTATTTGACACCGCTCAAGGAGACCTTGTCTAAGGATAGCCAACGTCGTTTGGAGGAAAATCCTCTCCGTGTCTTGGACTCTAAGGAAAAAGAAGACAAGGTGGCAGTAGAAAATGCGCCGTCTATCTTGGACTTCCTTGATGCAGAAAGCCAAGCTCATTTTGATGCCGTCCGTCAGATGTTGGAAAATCTGGGTGTAGACTATATCATCGATACCAATATGGTGCGCGGTCTGGACTATTACAACCACACGATTTTCGAGTTTATCACTGAGATTGAGGGTAATGATTTGACAGTCTGTGCGGGTGGTCGTTACGATGGTTTGGTTGCTTACTTTGGTGGTCCTGAGACTGCAGGCTTTGGCTTTGGACTTGGTGTAGAGCGCCTGCTTCTCATCCTTGAAAAGCAAGGTGTGACCCTCCCTATCGAAAATACCCTAGATGTTTATATCGCAGTCTTGGGTGAAGGAGCAAATGTCAAGGCCTTGGAATTGGTACAAGCCCTTCGCCAACAAGGATTCAAAGCAGAACGTGACTACCTCAACCGAAAACTCAAAGCTCAGTTCAAGTCCGCCGATGTCTTTGCGGCTAAGACTCTCATCACGCTAGGGGAGAGCGAAGTCGAAAGCGGACAAGTGACAGTTAAGAACAACCAAACTCGAGAAGAAGTGCAAGTGTCACTTGATGCTATCAATCAAAATTTCTCAGAAATCTTTGAAAAATTAGGCTTTTAATAGTAGAAAAACTGGTCAGGATCTTACTCCTGACCGTTTTCTTTTGCAAAATAACAAAAATCTTAAACTTTTTGACAAATATGATTGTCAAAAATAAAAAGATATGTTACAATGAAATCAAGATAAGAACAAAGGAGAAAAAAGACATGCTAAAAAATCGTCTAAAAGAGCTTCGGGCTCGCGATGGTCTCAATCAGACCGAACTTGCCAAGCTAGCAGGGGTCTCCAGGCAAACCATCAGCTTGCTTGAGCGGGATGAGTACACGCCATCCATCGTCATTGCCCTGAAGATTGCTCAGATATTCAATGAGCCAGTCGAGTCAGTCTTTCGCTTAGAGGAGGATGAGTGATGAACAAGTATAAAGTGATTTATTATCTATCTATAGTTGTGTTTATCGTGAATCTTTTGGCTATGATTGGAAGCCTATTTGGTTGGTTTTATTTTGTTGAAAGTAAGTATTTGTTTTGGATTAATTTAGTCCTCTTGTCCATTTTCAATTGGTTAAAGAAGAAGGAGAAAAATGATGAACAAATATAAAGTAATCTATTATGTAGTTGCCATAGCTCTATTAGTCAGCGTATTTCTACTGATTGGGATGGACCTAGGCTGGTTTAATCTGTATCAAAGTGACCAATTTATTTGGGGCTACTTTGCTCTCATCCCAGCAGTTGAATGGATTGAAAAGAAATCAAAAAATCTAACAAGTGAAAAAGGAGAATGAATGATGAAAAAGTTTTTAGCAGATTTTCAAGTAGATACTGAACATAAAGAACTTGCGGGTGTTTGTGCAGGTTTAGGAAATTATTTTAACATTCAAGCCAATATCGTTCGTTTGGTGACAGTCTTGCTGTTTCTCTCTTCGACAGAGATTGGGATTATAACAGTAACTCTCTATGCCTATCTAGCAGGTTGGCTTGGCAATGAACCCTTGGGAGATGGAGCAAAAAAAGCTAGAAACCAAGCTATTCTCTTGTTTGCTGTTTGTTTGATTTTAGTATCACTTGGAACAGAGGGCTTGACAGCTATTTATGAATCAGGTAAAGTGTTTGGTCAGTGGTTAGTTGGATTGGTTTAGTTTAGAAAGAGTATGAATATGAAAAAGAAACGTGGATTGTTATTTTTAATGGCTGTTATCTTGGGAGGCTTCTTGGGCATGTTTGCAGGGATGTTTAAAGCGCGTGCTGAATCCCACGGAATTATGTTAGATGTAAAAGTCTTGATACCATGGATATCAGTTATTTGTTTACTGCTAGGTTTCATTAGTCTTCTTTTGACATTCAATTTCTTAAAGAAAAGCAGAACATTTCACTCCTTGTACAAAGAGGAAACGGATGATGATTTGAATGAAACCTATTATGTGCAAATGTATCGCAATCTTGAGTTTGGAACCATTGCTTTTAATATTACAGGCGTAGCAATTTTATTGTCTCTCTTCATTTCAGGAAGTGAGGTAATTGTATTAAATGTAAGTCATCTAACTTTATCTCTTTCTTTTTTGACATTAGTGTTGGTTTTCAGTGCTCAAAAATATCTCTATAAGACCATTGCGATCGTTCGTCAGTTTGATTTGGAATTCTTCTCTACACCAAAAGATGTCTTGGACTATATAAACTCCTACGATGAAGGGGAGCGCAAGGCTAATTTAGAACAGAGTTTTCGAGTTTTATTCCAATTAAACCAGTATGTCTTGCCAGCTCTCTATTTTCTAATCGTTCTCTTTTCCTTACTGACAGGAGAGATTCAGTTACTAGCCTTCTTGCTTGTAGGAGCGATCCATATTTATATCAATGTGATGCAATTACCTATGGTAAAACGTTATTTCAAATAAAGGAGTTCCTATGATTCGTGTTGAAAATGTAAGCAAAAGTTTTGGAAGCAAGAAAGCTCTGCATCAGATTTCTTTTGAGATTCAAGAAGGTGAAATTTTTGGCTTCCTAGGACCTTCAGGTTCAGGTAAAACAACTATGATCAATGTTTTGACGGGTCAGTTAGCTGCAGATCAGGGTGAGACCGTTCTCCTAGGGAAGTCCTCTCGAAATTTGACTTCAAATGATTTGGAACAAATCGGGATTGTTAGTGATACCAGTGGTTTTTATGAAAAGATGAGCCTCTATAAAAATCTGCTCATTTATGCAAAATTATATGGTCTTAAAGCTTCTAGAGTAGATACAGTACTTGATCAAGTTGGGTTATCAGATGCCAAAAACCTTATCGCAGAAAAACTATCCACAGGTATGAAACAACGGATGTTCTTGGCTCGTGCTCTTCTAAATGCTCCCAAAATCCTCTTTCTGGATGAGCCAACAAGTGGTCTTGATCCTACCACCTCAAAATCGATTCATGCTCTCTTACAAGAATTGAAGCAGGCTGGGACAACGATTTTCTTAACAACCCACGATATGAATGAAGCAACCTTGCTTTGTGATCGACTCTCTCTTTTAAATAAGGGAAACTTGATTGAGTATGGCAGTCCACAAGAGATTATCCAGAAATACCATGAGGATAAAAAGGTTCGTTTACGCTATCAAGATGGACGCGAACAAGTGGTTCCTTTTGAAGAATTGCCTCATCTGGATACAACAGATCTGATTGCTGTTCATTCTTGTGAACCGACTTTAGAGGAAATCTTTATTAGATTGACAGGAGAAAAGTTAGATGTTTAGAAAATTAAATGCCCTTCTTTGGTTAAGGTTACAAGTTCTTATTAGTAATTCAACCTTGTTAGCGACATTATTGATGCCCTTTGGTATTGCTATCCTATATAATGAGTTCTTAAACAAGAGTGGAGAATTGACTATGTTTCTCCTCTCTACGAGTTTGACGATGGTCTTGAGTATGGGAAGTGGTTATATGGTATCGATTATGATGGCTGAGGACAAGGAAAAACGTAATCTTAAATCCCTCATACTAAGTGGTGTGACAGCAACGGAGTATACTCTGAGCATGATGGCTCTTCCTCTTCTAGTGGTGCTTCTTTCGATGGTTGTTCTACCTTTGTATCTTAAAGTTGATTTAACAAACTACTTTCTTACCTATGGTCTCTATCTGCTTCTGGCAACTATCAGCATTATCTTTCTTAACATTCTTATCGGTGCAGTATCAGATACTCAGTCTAAGGCGCAAGTGTATAGTATTTTTCCTATGCTAACCTTCTCTTTCTTGCCCACTCTTGCTGTTCAAAATGAAACTGCGCAAAAATTGTTGGACTATTCTTTCATTGGTCCATTGGTAAGTCTGTTAAAAGCAGGTGGTGGAGAGTTATCTTTGAGAAGTCTTGGTCTTTTGCTAGCATGGGTCCTTTTGCTAGGATTAGCTAGTCTCTTAGTATTGAAAAATAGTTATAAAGGAAAATAGGAGGCCCATATGAAACTACTTAAAAATCTTGGTTGGTTTCTTCTAGCTGTTCTATCCTTTTTCTTTGGCTATGGTCTGGTTCAGAGTATGGCTTTATCAGCGCTTGACCTAGGGGCTTCAATCTTTGGAGTTTTGCCACTCTATATCGCCCTGTCAGGGGCCTATGTTTATGGAGTTTACAGATGGTATCAGACAGAAAAGGTTAGCATCCAGACGACGGTTTTTAATCGTTATATCTGGTTGCCAACCCTGGTTTTGCTAGTGGCGATTCTAGCTCAGTTCTTTTTGCCAGAAGATCCGTCGGTCAATCAACAAATCGTATCACAATTGACAGTTGCTCAGCCTGTCTTTGGTTTCTTTATGGTAGTGGTCTTTGCTCCTCTGACGGAAGAACTCATCTTTAGAGGAATGCTGGCGCGCTATCTCTTTCCTAAGCAGAACAACAGCAAACAGACAGCTCTGTTTCTCCTCGTATCGAGTGTGCTTTTTGCCTTGATTCATTTTCCAGGGACTTTGCAACAGTTTTTAGTTTATGCTAGTCTGGGATTAAGTTTGGGTCTGGCTTATGTAAGCCGAAAAGGTCTTCTTTACAGCATTTCTCTCCACGCTTTGAATAATTTAATCGGCTTTTTGATGATACTCATGCTATAATAGAGTTAGGAGGTCACATGAAACGAGTAATTTTATTAGCAGTGATACAGGCGGTCGTTCTCTTCTTTATCATCGGGGCACTTGCCTATGCCTTTAAAGGTGATTTCTTTTACAACTATCTAGCAGTTGTCTTTGCGCCTATTGCAGGAGTCTTGCGTTTTGCTTCGGCTTATGCGACGGAGATTGTTCTACCTAAAAAGGCAGCTGAGATTGCTGAAAAGCGTAAAAAGGTTAAGAATTATAATCAGAGAATCCGATGACGTTTTCATCGGATTTTTTGTCTGTTCGTTTTGATTCTAAAGACAATCAAACTTTTCTGCTGATTTTCATGAAGAGCCTGCGCTTTTATGGTAAAATAGTAACAGAATAAAAGAGGAGAGAAAACATGAAACGTAGTATGTATGCTGGTCGTGTTCGTGAGGAACACATCGGACAAGAAATGACCTTGAAAGGATGGGTTGGTCGTCGTCGTGACCTAGGTGGTTTGATCTTTATCGACCTTCGTGACCGTGAAGGAATCATGCAGTTGGTTATCAACCCTGAAAAAGTCTCTGCAGAGGTCATGGCAACAGCTGAAAGCCTTCGTAGTGAGTTTGTCATCGAGGTGACTGGACAAGTCGCTGCGCGTGAGCAAGCTAATGATAAATTGCCGACTGGTGCAGTTGAGTTGAACGTGACAGCTTTGGCAGTGCTTAATACAGCCAAAACAACACCTTTTGAGATTAAAGATGGGATTGAGGCCAATGACGATACACGTTTGCGTTACCGTTACCTTGACCTTCGTCGTCCAGAAATGCTAGAAAACCTTAAGCTTCGTGCTAAGGTGACTCACTCTATCCGTAACTACTTGGATGAGTTGGAGTTTATCGATGTGGAGACGCCATTCCTTTCGAAGTCAACACCAGAAGGAGCGCGTGACTATTTGGTGCCATCTCGTGTCAATAAAGGGCATTTCTACGCTCTTCCTCAGAGCCCACAAATCACTAAACAGCTTTTGATGAATGCTGGGTTTGACCGTTACTACCAAATCGTTAAATGTTTCCGTGACGAGGATTTGCGTGGTGACCGTCAGCCTGAGTTTACTCAGGTCGACTTGGAAACGTCTTTCCTTACGGAGCAAGAGATCCAAGATATCACAGAAGGCTTGATTGCGCGCGTGATGAAAGAAACCAAAGGCATCGAAGTAACGCTTCCATTTCCTCGTATGAAGTATGATGACGCGATGGCTCTTTACGGTTCTGACAAACCTGATACTCGTTTTGATATGTTGCTTCAGGACTTGACAGAAGTGGTTAGAGGTGTTGATTTCAAAGTCTTTTCAGAAGCACCTGCCGTTAAAGCCATTGTAGTCAAAGGAGCTGCAGACAACTACTCACGTAAAGACATTGACAAGATGACTGAAGTAGCCAAACAATATGGTGCCAAAGGTCTTGCTTGGGTCAAAGTGGTTGATGGAGAATTAAATGGACCAGTTGCCAAGTTCTTAACTGGTATCCAAGCAGAATTGACTGCAGCACTTGGTCTTGAAGATAAGGACTTGGTTCTCTTTGTGGCGGATACGCTTGAGGTAGCCAATGCAACACTAGGCGCCCTTCGTGGACGTATTGCCAAAGAGCTGGGCTTGATTGATAATGATAAGTTCAACTTCCTTTGGGTAGTTGACTGGCCAATGTTTGAATGGTCTGAAGAAGAAGGTCGCTACATGAGCGCCCACCATCCGTTCACTCTTCCACAGGAAGAAACAGCTCACGAATTAGAAGGTGATTTGGCTAAGGTTCGTGCCATTGCTTACGATATCGTTTTGAACGGTTATGAACTTGGTGGTGGTAGCCTTCGTATCAACCAAAAAGACCTTCAAGAACGCATGTTTAAGGCTCTTGGTTTCTCATCTGAAGAAGCCAATGACCAGTTTGGCTTCCTTCTTGAAGCCATGGACTATGGTTTCCCACCACACGGTGGTTTGGCGATCGGTCTTGACCGTTTTGTGATGCTCTTAGCAGGAGAAGAGAATATCCGTGAAGTCATTGCCTTTCCTAAGAACAATAAGGCAACCGACCCAATGACACAAGCTCCATCAACAGTCGCTCTCAAACAACTAGAGGAACTCAGCTTACAAGTAGAAGAAGATGAAACAAGCAAAACGAATTAAGCGGTGGCGCTATTATCTGCGCCGCTTTGCTTATCAGATAAAAATCTTACGAGTTTTACAAAGTATCTCTCGGGAAAAATATGATGAGAAAGTATCGGCTTCTCTGGTTTATGGCTTTTTGTCAGCAGTAGCAGTCAATTTCTTTTTTCAACCAGGACACGTTTACTCCAGTGGCGCGACGGGTCTGGCACAGATTATCTCTGCCTTGAGTAATCACTGGTTTGGTTTTTATATTCCGATATCGCTAACCTTTTATGCTATCAATTTTCCGTTGATGATTTTAGCTTGGTATCAGATTGGGCATAAGTTTACAATCTTTACCTTCATCACAGTATCCATGAGTTCCCTCTTTATCCAGCTTGTGCCAGTTGTGACCTTGACAGAGGATCCCATCATCAATGCCCTTTTTGGGGGTGTTGTCATGGGCTTGGGGATTGGTTTTGCGCTCCGTAACAATATTTCTAGCGGAGGTACAGATATCGTTAGTCTGACCATTCGAAAGAAAACAGGGAGAAATGTCGGTAGTATTTCTTTCTTAGTGAATGGGACGATTATGCTGATAGCAGGTTTGACCTTTGGTTGGAAATACGCCCTCTACTCTATGATTACCATCTTTGTCTCCAGTCGTGTGACAGATGCGGTCTTTACCAAGCAAAAACGTATGCAGGCCATGATTGTGACCAATAATCCTGACAAGGTAATCGCAAAAATCCATAAAAAATTGCACCGTGGAGCAACCATGATCCACGATGCAGAAGGAACCTATAATCATGAGAGAAAAGCAGTCTTGATTACGGTTATCACACGAGCAGAGTTTAATGATTTTAAACACATCATGAAACAGGTCGATCCGACAGCCTTTGTCTCTGTATCCGAAAATGTCCACATCCTCGGACGATTCGTAGAAACAGACAATTAATAATACTCAAAAGACCAGCCTTGGGGCTGGTCTTTATTTTTCGATAATTTTGTGTCCAATCAACTGGCGGTAACAAATCTGTTTATTGTTTTTAGCATCGTTGATGATCTGGAGAATGGTTTCAAAGGAAACGCGCCCGAGTTCTAAGCTATTGATATCCACATAGGCTGCCAAGTTCAGTTTAGGGTTGACCGAGTCAAAGCTGAGGACAGGGACATCCAGTTGGTGTTTTGCGATGTAATCACAGACCCCTGCAGCAAGAAGGCTATCAATAGTAATAATAGCATCAATATTTGGATCATGCTCGAAGAGAAGTTTACTAAAGCGATAACCATTATCTTCAAGAAATTCGGTCGCAAAGTAGGTCAGATTTGGATCAATAGGAAGTTGGTATTGTTTAAGAGCTAACTCATAACCCATTAGACGATCTTGTGTTACGAAAAGTTTTTTGGTTCCTCCGATGAAGGCAATTCGCTTGCATCCTTTTTTGATGAAATATTCTGTTGCATCAAAACCTGCCTGGACATTGTCATTATCGACGAGCGGAATGAAGGGAGATAGAGATTTACCTAAGATAAGGAAAGGAAATTGCTCATCTGCTACTAGCTTAACCAAAGGATCTTCTTCTTGGGCATAGAGGAAAATCAAACCATCTACACGCTTACCATAGACCATCTGGGAAATAGCTTTGAGCCGCTCTTTTGCATCTTTCCCCGTTGCAATCTGAATAGCATAGTGGTTCTCAGATGCCACTTGGGCGATCCCTCGTAGAACAGATGGGAAGAAAGGATTTTGGTAAAAGGCATCCGAGTCGTCAGGGAGCACTAGGCCGATAACTTGAGTATAGCTACTTACCAAGCTACGAGCATTGAGATTGGGGTGGTAGTTGAGCTCCTTCATCGCCTTGCGAACTCGTTTTTTGGTTTCATCACTAATCGTTGATTTGTTTTGAATAACGCGGGTAACAGTTGAAGGTGAGACACCTGCTGCCTTGGCCACGTCTTTAATCGTCACGGGCATAAAAATCTCCTATTTATGATAATCTGGATCACGGAAATGTGTCTTGTAAAAAATAGTGACCAGATAAAGAACAAAAAGAATGTTTTGTACAGTGATAAGCGTTGTCATATTTTGGCCAAAAAGTCCCAAAATAAGTGTAATCAAAGTTGGTAATCCTAAACAATTCAAGATAAAATGGTAGCACTCTTTAAAGCTCCTAAATGAAAAGAGGCGTGATTTTTTGGTGATATAAAGGAGAAGACTAGCTCCAAGAGAGACAATGAAGAAATTCAAACCAAAGAGGAAGCTAGCACCAAGGACGAGAAAGAGACTGATATAGACACGGTTCTGTTGGTACCAGTCTTTAGAAATAGCCTGGGTTAAAGCTTCCTTACTCTGGAAACTCTCCGTTTGAATCGCGTGGTAGCGAATGCGAGTCAGTTCCTTACTTTCCTTACTGATGACGAGTTCTTCCGTATCAAAATGAAGTTGCAAGTCCTTTGGAAATTCCTTGCTTTGGCTCGGGCCAATCAAAAGAGAAGGCTGCTGATTCTTCGTACCTGAGTAGTTCAGCTTTCCATCAATGATTTGTGCATTCTCTGACAAGTCCATGATGGCTTCATCTGTCAGTGGAGTGTAGACATTATCGATAAAGGTATCCAGTGGATACGTTTCCTGTGAGCTGTTTTGAATGGCAATTGGAATCATGGACAAGCTGATGAGGAAAATGCTAGTAAAGAGGAGTTGAAACCAGTTGAGTCCAAAACGTTTTGACAGGGGCTTACGAAATCCCCAAATACTTGAAAAATATGAAAATGGATATGGAAGCATTTGTATCTTTCTAAAAGGTGTTTTCTATATGAGTATTATTATATAGAGAAATGTGCTTTATTTCAAGTCTAGTAGATAAATTGCTTACTGAAAAGCTGATTTTGCTACTATTTGCGGTCTTGTGTCTAATCTTTCAACTTTAGAAACAAGATCAAAATGAAAAAGGGTGGCGGGGATAAATTATCCCTTGTCGCCACCACTTGTAAGTCCTGAAACAAAGTTCTTTTGTAGGAAGAAGAAGAGAATACAGATTGGAAGGGCGATGAGGATAGCACCTGCTGAGAAGTAGGCAATCTTCAAGTTTTTCACATTGCTGACAAAGGTCTGTAGACCAACGGCAACTGTAAAGTATTCTTTCTCACGAAGCAAGAAACTAGAGAGGATATAGTCTCCGAAAGGTCCCATGAAGGCCCAGAGCGCTTGTACAGCCACCATTGGGCGAACGAGTGGGAGAACAATTTGCCAGAAGCGACGGAAGTGTCCTGCACCATCTAGTTTTGCTGATTCATCAAGAGACATCGGTACTGTGTCGAAGTAGCCTTTCATCAACCAAGCATTCATCGGAATACCTCCACCAACATAAAGGAAGATGAGGAACCAGCTTTGGTTAAGCGCATTCAACATAAGGGCCATAACGAAGAAGGCTGTCAAAGCGGCCATAGTTGGCACCATTTGGATGATCAAGAAGAAGACCAAACTTTGTTTACGAGCCAAGAAGTTGTAACGGCTGTAGGCATAACCAGCAAGTACGATGATACTTGTTTGAACAGCCATGGTAATCAAGGCGATAATCAAAGTGTTGAGGTACCAAGTGCCGTACAAGGTTTCAGTGAAGAGCCCTTGGAAGTTGGCAAAGCTAAAGTCGACGTTAGCATCTAGTTTAAAAGCTACGACGTTACCAGTCTTGAAGGCTGACATAATGGTGATCAAAAGTGGATAAATAATCACGATTGAAAGACCAATCAAGTAGAGGTAAGTGAGGGTTTGAGTCAGTCTACGTTTGAGTTTGATTGAGTTATTCATCTTAGACGTCCTCCATATCAAATGCGTGTAGTTTCTTGAATGCGATCATAGAGATAGAGATGACAATGATAGAGATGATCAAGGTAACAGCTGCCGCCATAGAGTATTGAGGAGATGTACCTGTTGTCAAACGATAAATCCATGAGATCAAGATATCAGTTGAACCGGCTCCACCACCAACGCTACCAGGACCTCCGCCGTTGAAGAGGTACATGATAGAGAAGTTGTTAAAGTTGAAGGTGTATTGGCTGATCAATGTTGGTGCTGCAACAGCCAAAATCATAGGGAAAGTGATGTTGCGGAATTTTTGCCAAGCATTGGCACCATCGATGTAAGCCGCTTCGTAGAGGTCGTTAGGAATCGACTGCAAGATACCCAAAGTCAAAACGTAGATGTATGGGAATCCTAGCCAACCTTGCATCATAATCAAGGCAATCTTAGTCCAAGTTGGGTCTGTTTTCCAAGGGATAAGCGCTCCGTCAAGGAAAGGAAGGACCTTAGCCAAGATAGGCAATACTTGAGTGTTGATCGCTCCGACACTATCGTTAAACATGTTTGAGAATGTCAAGATAGTGATGAAGGCTGGAACAGCCCAAGGAAGAAGGAAAATAACACCAAAGATACGTTTTCCTTTGATAAATGGTTGGTTAGCAATGATCGCTGTGAAGATACCAATCACAATCTGCAAAGTAGAAGCAGACAAGGCCCAGATGATGGTCCAAGAAAGAACCGCACCGAAGGCTGAACGGAAGGTACTTAAGCTCCAGATATTTGTAAAGTTAGTCAAACCAACCCAGTCCAACAATTTGTTTGGTGGCAAGTGTTGGAAGTCATAGTTGGTAAAGGCAATCATCAAGGTTACGATAACTGGGAAGATAATTGCAAATGTCATTGCTACATACGATGGGATAATCAAAAGGTATGGGAATCCATTCTCATAAATACCTTTGATCATATCTTTAAAAGTACGTGGGACAGGAATTCCATTGTTAATACGTTTTGCGATTGTATATGCATCTTTAATATTTGAGAAATAAAAGAGCACATAAACGACTACAAAGATTAAATGGAAGGCACCACGAATCAGCATAAAGAGGGAATTATCACGACCTGGCTTGTCACCAAGAGTGATCAAATTGTGCAATTCCGGCGCAGCAAGTGCTAGGAAATAAAGAACAAATACGATAGTTACACCAAGGAATATAAAACCTTTGGCTTTTTGTTTATTGTAAATCTGTCCTAACCCAGGAATGATAGACAGCAGGGCTGCTTTACTAGGTTGTTGCTTTTCCATAATAACTCCTTTCATAGGATACTGGTTTTTAATCAAAAACTAAACTATATATGTTTTTTTATTGATAAATTCAAAGGGGGATTTGTATTCTCCCCCCTTGTAACGAATTCAATTATTCACCAAATTTTTGTTTGATTGTTTCTTTGATCAATGTTACAGCATCGTTAGCAGCTGTCTTAGCATCTTTTTTACCACTTACAGCGTCAAAGAGCATTGTTTTAGCTGGATCCCAAACAGCTGACATTTGAGAAATGTTTGGCATTGGTTGAGCGTTCTTGAACTGTTTGATAACAGCTGTTGTCAACTCATCGTTTTTACCTTCAGCGTATGAACGAGCTTCAGTGTTAGCTGGGATTTCGTTAGTTGCATCGTAGAATGCTTTTTGTTGTTCAGTTGAAACAAGGAAGTCTACAAATTTTTGTGCAGCTTCAAGGTTCTTAGTGCTTGATGGGATGATCCAAGCTTTACCACCACCGAATGGTGTGTATTCTTTACCATTTGGAAGAGTTGGAATAGTAGCAACACCGTAGTTTACTTTAGCATCTTTGAATGCTTGAGCTTTCCAAGGTCCATCGATGATAGCAGCTGTTTTACCTTCTTGGAATTGAGTTTGGATCAAGTTTGCAGCACCTTCAGTATCTTGCATACCTTTAGGCCATTTTTCATACCAAGATTTAGCGTAGTTGACACCAGTGATAGAACCGTCGTTTGCAAGACCGATGTCTTTAGCGTCTTTACCGTTTTGTCCGAATACGTAACCACCGTTACCAGCAAGGAGTCCGTATGCGTAGTAGAAGTTTGTCCAGTCAGCTAGGAATGCAGTAGTTTTGCCATCTTCACCAGCGAAAGCGTATTTGCTGTCTTTAGCAAGTTCTTCTAATTCAGCAAAAGTTTTTGGAGCTTCTTTAAGCAAGTCTTTGTTGTAGTACATAACAAGTGACTCGATAACGGCAGGAGCACCGTAAACTTTACCGTCAGCAGCTGTTACAAGAGATTTAGTTTTATCATCTGTTTTAGCGCCGTCGCTCAAAGTAACTTCTGAAAGTTGTCCGTCAGTACCAAGGCTACCTACACGGTCGTATGGAGCCATCATAACGTCAGCAGCTTGACCTGATTGGTTGTCAAGTGAAAGTTTGTCAAGTCCACCAAGTTGGTCACCTGATTTGATGTTAACTTTTGTACCTGATTCTTTTTCATAAGCTGCAGCAACTTTTTCAGCGTAGGCTTTGTATTGGTCTTCAACGTAGAAAGTGATTTCTTTTGCTTCAGATGAGCTAGTATCAGCTGCTTTATCAGCAGTTTTGCTTCCGCAAGCTACCAAAAGTAAGCTAGCAAGAGTAGCAGTTCCGAGCACAGCAGCGCTCTTCATGAATTTAGATGACATAGTGTATTCCTCCTAAAGAATAACAAAAATAATTTAATGAGAAAACGCAAACGTTTTCTTTTACGAACTTAGTATAGCACAAATAGAAAACGGTTGCAAGTTTTTTTAGCAAAAATTTTAAAAAAATTTTAAGGTTTCAAACATTTATTAAAGCCTTTATATAGGAAAGAACTTAAAATGTTTGTTTTTTTTGAATTGAAAATATATTAGGAAAACGATTGCGTAAATTCGGCTCGATTTTTCAGAAAATAGAGCAGATATTGGGAATGAATTATCTTAAATCAGAAAATCTTTAAAATTTTTTCGCTTATTTCATAAAATATCAGTGGCAACAAGTTTTGTTTGATTAAAATAATTCAAAAAAATTTTTTAAAAACGCTTGCATTTGTTTTTGAAATGCGTTATACTTAAATTAACGCAAACGTTTGCGCCTTAATTGCGCAACGTTTTATAACAAACACATGAGGTGCTATTATGAAAAAACGTCAAAGTGGTGTGTTGATGCACATCTCTTCTCTGCCAGGAGCATACGGGATTGGATCATTTGGCCAGACTGCCTATGATTTCGTTGATTTCTTGGTTCGTACGAAGCAACGTTACTGGCAAATCCTCCCTCTTGGGACAACAAGCTATGGAGATTCTCCATACCAATCATTCTCAGCCTTTGCTGGAAATACGCATTTTATCGACCTTGATATCTTGGTAGAGCAAGGCTTGCTCGAAGCCAGTGATCTTAAAGGTGTTGACTTTGGTAGCGATGCATCTGAAGTTGACTATGCGAAGATTTATTATGCACGTCGTCCGCTTTTAGAAAAAGCAGTCAAACGCTTCTTGGAAGTGGGTGATGTCAAAGATTTTGAGAAGTTTGCTAAAGACAACCAATCATGGCTCGAACTCTTCGCAGAATATATGGCTATCAAAGAGCATTTTGACAATCTTGCTTGGACAGAATGGCCAGATGCAGATGCTCGTGCTCGTAAAGCTTCAGCACTTGAAAGCTACCGTGAGAAATTGGCAGACAAGTTGGTTTACCACCGTGTGACTCAATACTTCTTCTTCCAACAATGGTTGAAATTGAAAGCTTACGCTAACGATAACCACATCGAAATCGTTGGGGACATGCCTATCTACGTAGCAGAAGATTCAAGCGACATGTGGGCAAATCCACACCTCTTCAAGACAGATGCCAATGGTAAAGCAACTTGCATCGCAGGATGCCCACCAGATGAGTTTTCTGCAACTGGTCAGCTTTGGGGCAACCCAATCTATGACTGGGAAGCAATGGACAAAGACGGTTACAAATGGTGGGTTGAACGCTTGCGCGAAAGCTTCAAGATCTACGATATCGTTCGTATCGACCACTTCCGTGGTTTCGAATCTTACTGGGAAATTCCTGCTGGTTCCGATACAGCAGCACCTGGTAAATGGGTGAAAGGTCCAGGCTACAAACTCTTTGCAGCCGTTAAGGAAGAGCTTGGTGAGCTAAACATCATCGCAGAAGACCTTGGTTTCATGACAGATGAAGTCATCGAGTTGCGTGAACGTACTGGCTTCCCAGGAATGAAGATTCTTCAATTCGCCTTCAACCCAGAAGATGAAAGTATCGATAGCCCACACTTGGCACCTGCCAACTCTGTTATGTACACAGGAACACACGATAATAACACTGTTCTTGGTTGGTACCGTAATGAAATCGACGATCCAACTCGTGAATACATGGCTCGTTACACGAACCGTAAAGAGTACGAAACAGTGCCACACGCAATGCTTCGCACAGTCTTTTCATCTGTTAGCTTCATGGCTATTGCAACTATGCAAGACTTGCTAGAACTAGATGAGTCAGCTCGTATGAACTTCCCATCTACTCTTGGCGGAAACTGGTCATGGCGTATGACAGCAGACCAACTCACACCAGCTGTTGAAGAAACTTTGCTTGACTTGACTACAATTTATCGCCGAATCAATGAAAATTTGGTAGAATTAAAGAAATAAGACAATATCAGGAGACACATAAACATGTTACCATTAAACGAATTTGTACAAAAACGTTACAATAAAACCATTGCAGAATGTAGCAATGAAGAGCTTTACCTTGCTCTTCTTAACTACAGCAAACTTGCAAGCAGCCAAAAACCAGTCAACACTGGTAAGAAAAAAGTTTACTACATCTCAGCTGAGTTCTTGATCGGTAAACTCTTGTCAAATAACTTGATTAACCTTGGTCTTTACGACGATGTGAAAAAAGAACTTGCAGCTGCAGGTAAAGAGTTGATCGAAATCGAAGAAGTAGAATTGGAACCATCACTTGGTAACGGTGGTTTGGGACGTTTGGCAGCCTGCTTTATCGACTCAATCGCTACACTTGGTTTGAATGGTGACGGTGTTGGTTTGAACTACCACTTCGGTCTTTTCCAACAAGTTCTTAAAAACAACCAACAAGAAACGATTCCTAACGCTTGGTTGACAGAGCAAAACTGGTTGGTTCGCTCAAGCCGTAGCTACCAAGTGCCATTTGCACACTTCACATTGACATCTACTCTTTACGATATCGATGTACCTGGTTACAAGACAGCTACTAAAAACCGCTTGCGTTTGTTTGACTTGGATTCAGTTGATTCTTCTATCATCGAAGATGGTATCAACTTTGACAAGACAGATATCGCTCGCAACTTGACTCTCTTCCTTTACCCAGATGACAGCGACAAGCAAGGTGAATTGCTCCGTATCTTCCAACAATACTTCATGGTTTCAAACGGTGCACAATTGATCATCGACGAAGCAATCGAAAAAGGAAGCAACTTGCATGACCTTGCGGACTATGCAGTTGTACAAATCAATGATACTCACCCATCAATGGTGATCCCTGAATTGATCCGTCTTTTGACTGCACGTGGTATCGAACTTGATGAAGCAATCTCAATCGTCCGTAGCATGACTGCCTACACTAACCACACAATCCTTGCTGAAGCCCTTGAAAAATGGCCTCTTGAATTCTTGGAAGAAGTGGTTCCTCACTTGGTACCAATCATCAAAGAATTGGACCGTCGTGTGAAGGCAGAATACAAAGACCCAGCTGTTCAAATCATCGATGAGAATGATCGTGTACACATGGCTCACATGGATATCCACTACGGATACAGCGTAAACGGGGTTGCAGCTCTTCACACTGAAATCTTGAAGAACTCAGAGTTGAAAGCTTTCTACGACATCTACCCAGAAAAATTCAACAACAAAACAAACGGTATCACATTCCGTCGTTGGCTCATGCATGCTAACCCAAGCTTGTCTCACTACTTGGATGAGATTCTTGGACATGGTTGGCACCATGAAGCAGATGAACTTGAAAAACTCTTGTCATACGAAGACAAGGCTGCTGTCAAAGAAAAATTGGAAAGCATCAAAGCTCACAACAAACGTAAATTGGCTCGTCACTTGAAAGAGCACCAAGGTGTGGAAATCAATACAAACTCTATCTTTGATATCCAGATCAAACGTCTTCACGAGTACAAACGCCAACAAATGAACGCTTTGTATGTGATCCACAAATACCTTGATATCAAGGCTGGTAACATCCCTGCTCGTCCAATCACAGTCTTCTTTGGTGGTAAAGCAGCTCCTGCCTACACAATCGCTCAAGACATCATTCACTTGATCCTCTGCTTGTCAGAAGTGATTGCTAACGACCCAGCAGTAGCTCCACACTTGCAAGTCGTAATGGTTGAAAACTACAACGTTACTGCAGCAAGCTTCTTGATCCCAGCATGTGACATCTCAGAACAAATCTCACTTGCTTCTAAAGAAGCTTCAGGTACTGGTAACATGAAATTCATGTTGAACGGAGCTTTGACTCTTGGTACTATGGACGGAGCTAACGTGGAAATCGCTGAATTGGTTGGCGACGAAAACATCTACATCTTCGGTGAAGATTCAGAAACTGTTATCGACCTTTACGCAAAAGCAGCTTACAAGTCAAGCGAATACTATGCTCGTGAAGCTATCAAACCATTGGTTGACTTCATCGTGAGCGATGCTGTTCTTGCAGTAGGTAAGAAAGAACGCTTGGAACGTCTTTACAACGAATTGATCAACAAAGACTGGTTCATGACTCTCCTAGACTTGGAAGACTACATCAAAGTCAAAGAGCAAATGCTTGCTGACTACGAAGACCGTGATGCATGGTTGGATAAAGTCATCGTTAACATTGCCAAAGCAGGATTCTTCTCATCTGACCGTACAATCGCTCAGTACAACGAAGATATCTGGCACTTGAACTAAGATACAAAATTTATACTAATCACTTTGTAAAAAAAGCGAATTTCAATTGAAATTCGCTTTTTTGAATGATGTGGATTTTAGCCAATCAGGTCTAAAAAGAGATAAATCATAGATACGTTGAAGTTTTAGAAATACTGCTTTTTACTGTATTTCAGTCTCATGATTCTTCGTAGTTGATGGCCTCGTATTTCTTGTATCCGCTTATAATTTGTATTATAATAGCATTGTGGTGAAGAAAGAAGGTGTTTTTATGTGGAAAAAATATTTTTCAAAATATAAATGGACTGATTTATTTTGGATACTATTTGTGGTTTTGTCATCACTCTCGATGGGGAATCGTACTCTTTTTCCACTTACCCATCAAGAAATCTCTTATCATGGGTGCTATTTGGGGATTACACTTGCCTCATTTCACTTATTATTCATTGATAAATTTGTCATTTCGAATCGAAAATAAATGGAGAGGTTAAAATTTTTTCCACTTTTCGGATAGACAGTTGAAAAATCGCGATTTAAACCCACACCTCAAGAAGAGGTGCGGGTTTTTGTCTTATCTGAAAGATTTGTTTACCGTACTTTCCCAACTAGAATCTCTGCTTCAATGGTAATCTCTGTCAGTTGGCTCCAGTCAATCTTGGTATGGTCAACGTGAAAGAGTAAGGGCGTCATGGCAAGCAGGGCTTGGCGTTGCTCAGCCGAGATAGGTTTTGTTAAGGAAGCAATCTGACTAGATTGGATGCTGAAATGTTCCTGGAAATGTTCTTTGATATCTTGGTTGGAATAATCCTTCTTTGTCAGCTGGTCCTGCACCATTTGACGGATTTCTTTGAGGTGATTTTCAGTTGGGATGACCTTGATCAAAATACCGTCTTTGGATAAAACGCGACGGAATTCCCCATAGTTGGCAGGCGAGAAGATATCAAGCAGGATATCCATGCTGGCGTCTTTTATAGGAAGACGAGCCAGGTCGCCGACAAACCAGTTGACCGCCCAGTTTGGTTCGCTCTTGGCAGCGATTTGAACGGAATCTTTTGAAATATCAAAGGCGTAAAAGGTTTTGTCAGAGTGACTTTCTTGGAGTTTACGAGAGTAGAAACCTTCGCCACAACCGATATCCAAGACTGTTTTTGCGGATGGATTAGTTGTTAGTAAGTCCGAGATACCTTCTAAAATAGCCTGATAAAAACCAGCTTCAAGAATTTGCTGGCGGTTTTGGAAGTTTTCCTTGTCGTAGTTGGCAGATTGCTTGATTTGCGGAGCCAAGTTGACATAGCCGAATTTTGCCAGATCAAAAGAATGGCGGTTGCTACACTTGAGGCTAGACTCTACCAAGGCCAGATTTTCTTGGCAGATAGGGCAGGAAAAGGCAGTCGCAGAAGCAAAACGCTGAAGTTTGGGTTTGAGGTTTGTATTCATAGTTTAAGTGTATCAAAAGAGGCAAATGAAAGCAACTTTAGAAATAAGTAGATGGGAGATTCAGTAGAAATAAAACTAATTCTCCAATTTATAGAATAAAATTGCTTTTATATCTAAATTTCTATATAATAATGATAAGGAGGAAATAAGTATGTTAAAAGAAGTATTAACCGTTGCAAAAGTTGCGAAAAAATCATCACTCTTTTTGGGTGGTGTCGCATTTGGTACCCTTGGTTTGAAAATCTTGGCAAGTAAGGAAGCTAAAAAAGGTTATTCTAAAGCTTTGGCTAAGGCTTACAAGTTGAAAGACGGGCTAGATGCATCTGTTTCTGTTGTGAAACAACATGGAGACGATGTCTTGCAAGATGCCAAATATTTGTACGAGCAAGAGAAAAAAGAAGAGCAATTAGATAGCCTTATAGGAGAATAATATGTCTTTTAAAGTGCTACATAGAGGATACCAACATATCCGACTATCATCTTCTTTTTCACTCACCTTGGATATTCAAGACTATCTTCGTTCCTTGGCGAGAGATGAAAAGGGGATTGAGTCTATCCAGTTTTACATGGATCAACAGCACTTTACTCTACGCATAAAAGAAGGCTTTTCTGTATTAGATAATGCAGAAGCCTTTTTAAAAAGAATTGATAAAGGGAAAGTTTCTGAGTTGATGACTCTTCCCATTCGTAGAGAAGAGAGTGCTTATTCTATTGTTTCAGGTGCAGCGATTAAGCGTGTACTTTTTCGTAGTTTTGTGCCGTATCCTATTCGCTATATATGGACTTGTTATCAGGCTTTGGGTTATATTAGAGAAGCCTATCAAACACTAGCGCGTAAGGAACTAACGATGGAAGTCTTGGACTGTTCGGCGATTTTATTGTCCTTGTTTATGAACCAATCCAAGACAGCTAGCAATATCATGTTTATGCTTGATTTGGGGAATCATTTAGATCAGTGGTCTTTGAAAAAAACTGCAACAGATTTAGAACAAAGCCTTCTTGCAAAAGAGAGCGACGTATTCTTAGTACAGGGCGATACGGTTGTTAGTATCAAGAGTTCCGATGTTCAAATAGGAGATGTCTTGGTCCTATCTCAAGGAAATGAAATTCTGTTTGATGGACAAGTAGTTTCAGGTTTAGGTATGGTCAACGAAAGTTCCTTGACGGGAGAGAGTTTTCCAGTTGAAAAAAGAGAGTCTGATTTGGTTTGTGCAAATACAGTATTAGAAACTGGAGAGTTACGCATTCGTGTAACCGATAATCAGATGAACAGCCGGATTTTACAACTGATTGAGTTAATGAAGAAATCTGAAGAAAACAAGAAAACGAAACAACGCTATTTCATCAAGATGGCGGATAAGGTCGTCAAATATAATTTCTTGGGGGCTGGGCTAACTTACCTATTAACAGGTTCTTTTTCTAAGGCTATTTCTTTCCTATTAGTCGATTTCTCCTGCGCTTTGAAAATCTCTACTCCTGTAGCTTATTTGACAGCTATCAAGGAGGGGTTGAACCGTGAAATGGTGATTAAGGATGGGGATGTTCTGGAGAAATATCTGGAAGTTGATACTTTCTTGTTTGATAAGACGGGAACAATCACAACTAGTTATCCTATAGTTGAAAAGGTGTTACCTTTTGGGGACTATAGTGAGGAAGATATTCTCAGAATCAGTGCCTGTCTTGAGGAACACATTTATCATCCTATTGCTAATGCCATCGTCAAGCAAGCTGAGATAGAGGGAATTGAACATGAGGAAATGCATGGGAAACTCCAATATATTGCAAGCAAGGGGATCAAATCTCATATAGATGGCCAACCAGTTCTTATTGGGAATTATGTCTTGATGCAGGATGAGCAGATTCATATCAGTTCAGAACAAAATGCTTTAATTGAAGAGTACAAGAGTCACTACAATCTCTTATTCTTGGCTTATCAGAATGAATTGATTGGAATGTTCTGCATTCATACTCCTTTGAGAAAAGAAGCAAAAGCAGCCTTGGAGAAACTTAAGGCACAAGGGAAAAAATTGATTCTGGCAACAGGGGACACCTTGGTTAGGACAGAGGAATTAGTCAAAGATTTGCCCTTTGATCAGGTCTATACAGACTTGAAACCTGATGGGAAATTTGAGTTAGTAGAGGAACTGCAGAAAGCAGGTCACACGATTTTGATGGTTGGAGATGGATTGAATGACTCAGCGGCTCTAACCCTATCAGATATCGGTGTGGTGATGAATGAGAGTGCAGATATTTCTAAGCAGATGAGCGATATCTTATTGTTAGATAATCGTTTGGATTTCTTCCAAGAGTTGGATTGGCTATCATCATCTTTGCAAACACTCATCAAGAAGAATATTCAAGATACCGTTGTCGTAAATAGTAGTTTGATTGGCTTTGGCTTATTTAATTGGCTCAGTCCTTCAAACCTCTCTATCCTACATAATCTAACAACCTTACGCATAGTCCTGCGTAGCCTGTCTATTAAGGGATAGGTGGGGACTATTCACAGCAAAAAGGAGTTACCTTTCTCGAGGGTAACTCCTTTGTTTATAGGTAAATGTTTAACAATTTAGTAAGTCAACACAAAGTATTTCTTCTTTCCTCGGCGGATAACAGTGAGTTCGTTTTCTAACTTATCTGCGTCACTCAAGACATAGTCAAGGTCTTGGATACGGTCGCCGTTGACGTAGATGGCTCCATTTTGAACATCTTCACGGGCTTGGCGTTTGGAGTTCACCACACCGGATGACACGAGGAGTTCCACGATATTGTGGTTTTCGTCTGCCTGTACTTGGTAGTTTGGCACACCACGAAGTCCTTGTTTGAGTTCTTTGACAGAAAGGTTTTTGATGTTTCCTGCAAAGAGTTGCTCTGTGATATTGAGGGCTTCCTTGTAAGCTTCTTCACCGTGAACAAGTGTCACGACTTCACGAGCCAAGACTTTTTGAGCCAAGCGTTCATGTGGAGCCGCTTCAAACTGTTTGCGGATCTCTTCAATCTCATCCAGTGACAAGAAGGTAAAGATTTTCAAGAAGCGAACAGCGTCAGCATCCATGACGTTCATCCAGAATTGGTACATTTCGTATGGAGAAGTCTTTTCAGGATTGAGCCAGACTGCGTTTCCTTCTGATTTACCAAATTTCTTACCAGTTGCGTCTGTGATGAGTGGAACAGTGATAACGTGACCAGTCTTATCAGCCTTACGACGAAGCAATTCGGTACCAGCTGTCATATTTCCCCACTGGTCAGAACCACCGATTTGTAGTGTGACGTTGTGCTCTTGGTTAAGGACGTAGAAGTCATACCCTTGCATGATTTGGTAGGCAAACTCAGTGTAAGAAATCCCTGTCTCGATCCGTTTCTTCACAGACTCCTTACTCATCATGTAGTTGACAGTGAAGTATTTCCCGATATCACGGAGGAAGTCAATGAAGCTGATGCTGCCAAACCAGTCGTAGTTGTTGACCATGACAGCTTTATTTTCACCATTTTCAAAGTCAAGAAAACGAGAAAGTTGTCCTTGGATAGACTTGACCCAGCCCTCTACTGTGTCTTTTGTTTGGAGACTACGCTCAGCATCTTTGAAGGACGGATCTCCGATGAGACCTGTAGCACCGCCAACGAGCGCATAAGGTTTGTGACCTGCTAGTTGTAAACGACGACTGGTCAAGATTGCGACAAGGTGACCGAGGTGAAGGCTGTCAGCAGTTGGATCGTAGCCAGTATAATAAGAAACTTGACCTTCTTCTAGGGCTTTACGCAAAGCTTCTTCATCAGTCGTCTGAAAAATCAAACCACGCTCTTTTAGCTCATCAAAAATGTGCATGTGTCTTTTCTCCTTTTTAAAATATTGTTTCTACCTATTGTATCACAAACTTGATTAATAGCCTAGTGGAATAGGGAAGAAAGTGGCTATTTTATTGAAAGTTTCCCTTTTATGGTATAATAGAGAAAGCGAGGACATTCATGAAAGAAAGAATTAATGAATTAAAAACAAAAATGCTGCATTTTTTCCAGCAGCTAATGCAACGAATTGCAAAATGGAAGAAAAGACTAGCAGAAAAATTAGCTAATAAGAAAACCGGTAAAAAGGGGACCTCTTCTGACAAAGTTAGAAAGGCTGGGTCTATTTTTGCTAAAGTTTTGAGTGGGTTTAAAATAGTTTTTAACACTCTCTTTATCCTAGGCTTTATCGGTGGACTGTTTGGCGCTGGTGTAGCTATGGGTTATGGAGTCGCTCTATTTGACAAGGCCCAGGTCCCTCAAGCAGAAGAGTTGGTCAAGCAAGTGAAGGATATTGCCTCCATCTCAGAAATCACTTATTCTGATGGCAGTACCATTGCCTCGATCGAGGGCGATTTACTGCGCACTTCAGTCGCTTCAGATGCTATCTCAGACAACCTTAAGAAAGCTATTGTTGCGACAGAGGACGAGCATTTCAATGAGCACAAGGGAGTTGTGCCTAAGGCCGTTATTCGTGCGACCTTGGGAACCTTTGTCGGTCTAGGCTCGTCTAGTGGTGGTTCGACCTTGACCCAGCAGGTCATCAAGCAACAAGTAGTGGGGGATGCTCCAACTCTAGCTCGTAAGGCTAAAGAGATTATTGATGCTCTAGCTTTAGAGCGGGCCATGGGTAAGGATGAGATTTTAACAACCTACCTTAACATAGCACCTTTTGGTCGCAATCATAAAGGCCAAAATATTGCAGGTGCCCAGCAGGCTGCAGAAGGAATCTTTGGGGTCAATGCTTCGGATTTAACGGTCCCTCAAGCTGCCTTTATCGCAGGATTGCCACAGAGTCCAATCAGTTATTCTCCTTATGAATCTGATGGTAGCATGAAGAGTGATGAGGACATGGCTCTGGGAATTAAGCGTGCCAAGGATGTCCTCTACAATATGTATCGGACAGGAGCTCTAAGTCAGGAAGACTACGATAAGTACAAAGATTATGACTTTAAGAAAGACTTCCTACCATCAGGTAGTGTTAGTGGTACTTCGCGTGACTATCTCTACTATGCAACCTTGGCAGAAGCTACTGACCGCATGTACGACTACCTCGTCCAACGAGATAATGTTTCTGCGCAAGAATTAAAGAATGAGTCCATTCAGAAATCCTATCGTGATTTAGCCACTAAGGAAATTGAAAATGGTGGATATAAGATTACGACAACTATCAATAAAAATGTTCATGCTGCGATGCAAAATGCGGTTGCGACCTACGGCTATCTGCTAGATGATTCGACAGGCCAGCCTGAGGTGGGGAATGTCCTCATGGACAACCAAACGGGAGCTATCCTTGGATTTGTTGGTGGTCGTAATTATCAAGAAAATCAGAACAATCACGCTATCGATACCAAGCGTTCTCCTGCTTCAACCACAAAACCTATATTGGCCTATGGTATCGCTATTGACCAAGGTTTGATGGGAAGTGCAAGTATCTTGTCAAACTATCCAACCAACTTTTCAAACGGTAATCCCATCATGCATGTCAATAGTCCTGGTACAGGCATGATGACATTGGGAGAAGCCCTTAACTACTCATGGAATATCCCAGCCTACTGGACTTATCGTACGCTTCGAGAGAAGGGTGTTGATGTCAAAGGCTATATGGAAAAAATGGGTTACGAAATCCCAGAATATGGTATTGAAAGTTTACCGATGGGTGGAGGGATTGACGTTACAGTTGCCCAGCATACCAACGGGTATCAAACTCTGGCCAACAATGGAGTTTACCATAAGAAACATATGATCGCGAAGATCGAGTCAACGGATGGCCGACTGGTATACGAGCACAAGGATGAGCCTGTGCAGGTTTATTCAAAAGCGACAGCAACCATCATGCAAAGTCTGCTCCGTGACGTCATTTCATCTCGGATTACTTCTAGCTTCCAGACCGACTTGGCTTCGATCAATCCAGGCCTAGCTCGTGCTGACTGGATCGGAAAAACTGGTACGACTAATGAAGATGAAAATATGTGGCTCATGCTTTCTACCCCTAGATTGACGCTAGGTGGCTGGTTAGGTCATGATGATAACCGACCGCTAGCCAAGGGTGCTGGTCACTACCGCAATGCCAAATACATGGCTTACTTGGTCAATGCTATCCAGCAAGCTGAACCTGGAATATGGGGAAATGATCGCTTTAATCTTGACCCAAGTGTGACTAAGTCCCAAGTTCTCCAATCAACAGGCCAAAAGCCCGGCAAAGTTTCTATCAATGGTAAGGAAATCGAACTTTCTGGCTCTACAGTGACAAGCTACTGGGCTAGCAAAGAAGGGGCGCCAGTAACCACTTACCGCTTTGCCATCGGAGGTAGCGACGCAGACTATCTGAATGCTTGGAAAACCATTCTTGGAAGCCTACCTGCAGTGACTCCTCCAAGTTCAAGCAGTGGATCAGGATCAAGTTCAAGCAGTAGCTCTGGAAGTTCAAGTTCGAGTGGAAATACTCAAAGTGGTTCTTCAGGACGTTCACGTCTATTTAATCGTTAAGAAAGAGTAGTAGCAAGGTTAGTAATTTCTCCTTGTTGCTACTTTTTTCTTTGTTGGTTTCGTGTTACAATAATAATATGAATCATTATCAGAAAAAGATTGTTAAGGGAACAGTATACTCGCTACTCTCAGGCCTAATCTGGGGGATTTGTGGGATTTTAGGAGAGTATTTTTTCACTCATTATCCAGTGTCTTCTGGATGGATTACTTCTATGCGTTTACTAGTGGCGGGGAGTTTGGTTTTAGGTCTATCTGCCTTTCAGTTGCGTAGCCGCTTGTTGGACATCTGGCGTGATAAGAAAAATTATCTACCTTTTTTAGCCTATGCTATTCTAGGTATTTTTTCTGTGCAGTTTTTCTTCTATCTTTGCGTTGAGTATTCCAATGCGACGACGGCGACCATTTTGCAATTTATCAGCCCTGTTTTTATCCTGTTTTACAATCGAATCATTTACCAGAAGAAGGCTTCTATTACAGCTGTGTTCTATGTTTTGATTGCCATGCTAGGTGTTTTTTTGATGGCTACAAAAGGGGATTTGTCCCAGTTATCCATGACACCTTTGGCTCTAGTGACAGGTTTGCTCAGTGCAGTAGGGGTCATGTTTAATGTTATCCTTCCTCAACGCTTTGCACGGCGCTACGGATTTGTTCCGACTGTTGGTTGGGGGATGATTCTGGCAGGTCTCTTTAGTAATTTCCTTTACCCTATTTATCAGATAAGTTTTCAAGTGGATCTGGTAAGTGTGCTGATTTGTCTGACGATTGCCGTGTTTGGTACTGCTTTTGCCTTCTTCCTATCTATGAAGGCTGTGTCACTCGTTTCCCCGCTGGTTGTATCAGTGGTGAGTGCTAGTGAACCGCTCTCTTCAGCTTTATTAAGTGTTCTTTTTCTGGGATCGGTCATGGATGGTTTTTTGGCTTTAGCTATGGTATTGATTATCGTTCCGATGATTTTCTTATCTGTAGAAGAAGCAAAACAAGCCCAGTAAAGATGATTATTTGATAGTTTAGGCTTCAAATTTGAAGTCTTTTTTGGTAGAATAGGTATCATTATAATGAACCAGGAGGCGCCTATGACTGCCACAAAAATGAATGCCCAAGAAATCATCCAATTTATCGCCAATGCAGAGAAGAAAACCAGTGTCAAAGTAACCTTTGAAGGACAACTAGCGTCTGCTGTTCCTAGCTCTGTTGTCAAACTAGGCAATGTTCTTTTTGGAGATTGGAAGGATATCGCTCCGCTTCTCGAAGGCTTGGTAGAAAATCAAGATTATGTTGTCGAGCAAGATGCTCGTAATTCGGCAGTTCCCTTGCTAGACAAGCGTGATATCAACGCTCGTATCGAACCAGGTGCTATTATCCGTGACCAAGTGGAAATTGGTGACAATGCTGTCATTATGATGGGAGCTGTCATCAATATCGGAGCAGAAATCGGTGCAGGAACCATGATTGATATGGGTGCTATCCTTGGTGGTCGTGCCATCGTTGGGAAGAATAGCCACGTTGGTGCAGGGGCAGTTTTAGCAGGTGTGATTGAGCCAGCTAGTGCCGATCCAGTCCGTGTCGGGGACAATGTTCTTATCGGAGCCAATGCAGTGGTCATCGAAGGTGTCCAAATCGGTAGTGGTTCAGTTGTCGCTGCAGGAGCTATCGTGACTCAAGATGTCCCAGAAAATGTTGTGGTAGCAGGCGTTCCGGCTCGTATCATCAAAGAAATCGACAGCCAAACCCAACAAAAAACAGCGCTAGAAGATGCGCTTCGTACCTTGTAAAAATAAAAAGAGGCGGATACTTCTTCCAGCCTCTTTCTTCTATCAAAAGGAGGATCGATAGATGTTAGATTTGATTCAGACTCGACGAGATTTGCACCAGATTCCAGAGATTGGCTTAGAAGAGTTCAAGACTCATGCTTATTTGCTGGATGTGATTGAAAAATTGACTGCGGGTAAGGACTTTGTTCAAGTCCGTACTTGGCGGACAGGGATTTTGGTCTATTTGCAGGGAAGCCAGCCGAAGCGGACTATTGGTTGGCGAACAGACATTGATGGCCTCCCTATCCTTGAACAAACAGGCCTTCCTTTTTCTTCCCAACATCAAGGTCGTATGCATGCTTGCGGACATGATTTCCACATGACCATTGCCTTGGGCTGTTTAGAGCGTGCTCTTGAGGAGCAACCCAAGAATAATCTGCTTTTTCTGTTTCAACCTGCTGAAGAAAATGAAGCTGGTGGTATGCTCATGTATGAGGACGGCGCTTTTGGGGACTGGCTACCAGACCAGTTCTATGGCCTTCATGTTCGTCCGGATTTGAAAGTTGGTCAGATTGCGACCAATACACACACGCTCTTTGCAGGGACTTGTGAAGTGAAGATTCGTTTCAAAGGAAAAGGTGGACACGCTGCTTTTCCACATGAGGCCAATGATGCTTTGGTGGCTGCTAGCTATTTTATCACTCAGGTGCAGTCAGTGGTTAGCCGCAATGTTAACCCCATCGAGGGAGCAGTGGTGACCTTTGGTGTTTTCCAAGCTGGTGTTGCGAATAATGTCATCACAGACACAGCCTTTTTACATGGAACCATTCGCGCTTTGACTCAGGACATGAGTCTACTAGTACAAAAAAGAGTCAAGACAGTAGCAGAAGGTGTTGCAGCATCCTTTGGGATGGAAGTCGAAATCGAACTTAAACAAGGGGGCTACCTACCTGTTGAGAACAATCTAGCCTTGGCGCGTGAACTGATGGACTTTTTTGAAGAGAAAGAGGGAATTGAGTTGATTGATATCGAGCCTGCTATGACAGGTGAGGACTTTGGCTATCTCCTTTCGAAGGTAGATGGCGTTATGTTCTGGCTAGGTATCGATAGTCCCTACGCCCTTCATCACCCTCAGATGAGCCCTAAGGAAGAAGCCTTAGCCATTGGGGTAGATGCGGTCTCTAGTTTCTTGAAAAAGAAGGCAGCAGAGTAGAGGAGTTGTCTATGAAAGCAGAACTACGCAAGAAAATTTTGCAAGAAATGAAGGCTTTATCTCAGGAGCAAAAACATGCTATGGATCGAGTTTTAACTGAGCGTTTCTTACAACACCCTTTTTACCAAGAAGCCAAGACTATCGCAACCTATCTCTCCTTCACTCATGAATTTCAAACGCAAGAACTGATTGAGCGGGCGCTGAAGGACGGCAAAAAGGTTCTGATACCCAAAACCTATCCCAAGGGACGAATGGAGTTTGTGGTCTATGATCCGCAACAGTTGGTAAAAACTTCCTTTGGTTTACTGGAACCGCAAGGAGACTTGGAAGTGGTGGAACCGTCTCAGATTGATTTAATTCATGTTCCGGGTTTGGCTTTTACAACAGAGGGCTATCGGATCGGATATGGTGGAGGCTACTACGACCGCTATCTGGAACATTTTGCTGGGCAGAGCCTGAGTACAATCTATCCTTGTCAAGTTCAGGAGTTTAACTCGGAAAACCATGATATTCCCGTCCAGGAGGTGCTAATCTATGAAGGAAATCTTTGATAAACGTTATCCTGTGACTAGTTTCTTCCTCCTAGTAACAGCATTGGTATTTCTCTTGATGTTGGTTCTTACAGGTTTAAATTTTGAACGAGCAGATACCTTACTTCAGTTTGGAGCCATGTATGGACCGATCATTCGTTTGTTTCCCGAGCAGATATGGCGCCTTTTTTCGGCTATATTTGTACATATCGGTTGGGAACATTTCATTGTCAATATGATTTCACTCTACTTTCTTGGACGACAGGTGGAGGAGATTTTCGGTTCTAAGCAATTCTTCTTTCTCTATCTCTTATCAGGAATGATGGGCAATCTCTTTGTTTTTGCTTTCACGCCGAAAGTTGTAGCAGCAGGAGCGTCCACTTCTCTTTACGGACTATTTGCTGCGATTATCGTCTTGCGTTACGCAACTCGCAACCCCTATATCCAGCAGTTGGGGCAATCCTATCTGACACTTTTCGTGATAAATATCATTGGAAGTGTTCTGATTCCAGGAATCAGCCTAGCAGGCCATATCGGAGGTGCAGTAGGCGGTGCCTTTCTAGCAGTCATCTTCCCAGTCAAATGGGAGAGAAAGATGTATAGTACCAGCCAGCGAATCGGAGCAACTGTACTTTTTATCGCACTAGCTGTTTTCCTTTGCTATAAGGGAATGAGCTATGTGTAGGGATGGAATAGTTAAATGCAAGCACCGGTTCGGTTGCTAATAAGTCATCTGCAAAGATGGCTTTTTTTATTGCAAGCTTCAACAAAAAAGCCCTTATTTAAGAGCTTTGTTTTTCTTCTATTCCCCCTCAGCTAACTCTTTCCCGAGTTGGATGAGGTAGTCTTTCAAGTCGTCTTTGACTTGTGGGTGTTTGAGCGCGTAGTCGATAGATGTTTTCATAAAGCCAAACTTATCTCCGACATCGTAACGAGCTCCCTTGAATTCACGAGCAAATACACGTTGTGTTTTATTGAGGGTATCGATTGCATCTGTCAGCTGAATTTCATTTCCTGCACCTGGAGCTTGGTTTTCGAGGATTTGGAAAATTTCAGGAGTGAGGAGGTAGCGTCCGATGATAGCAAGGTCGCTAGGAGCATCCTCTGGCGCTGGTTTTTCAACGAAGGTTTCAACGCTGTAAAGGCCGTCTTTTCCTTCGCCTTGCGGAGCAATAACCCCATAGGCAGATACTTCGTCATGAGGGACTGGCATAACAGCGATAGTAGACGCGTGAGTACGCTCGTAGTCATCCATGAGTTGTTTGGTAAGTGGAACAGCCTTTTCGTCCGTGATATCCATCAAGTCATCACCAAGCATAACGACAAAAGGTTCATTTCCGACGAAAGCTTTGGCTTGCAAGACAGCATCTCCGAGACCACGTGGATGCGTTTGGCGGATAAAATGCAGGCGCATACCAGTTGTCTCATCAACCAGCTTCAAAAGATCTGTTTTCCCTTTTTCTTTGAGGTTGTATTCCAATTCGAAGTTTGAATCGAAGTGGTCCTCAATAGAACGTTTTGACTTACCCGTAACAACCAAGATATCTTCAATGCCAGACTTGAGGGCTTCTTCAACGATAAACTGGATAGTTGGCTTGTCTACGATTGGCAACATTTCCTTGGCCAAGGCCTTAGTTGCTGGGAGGAAACGGGTTCCCAATCCAGCGGCAGGGATGACTGCTTTTCTGACTTTTTGTTTCATGATGTTCCTTTCTATAAGGGTCTATGACCATTCGTTTTCTGCTTTAAATTCATTGTTCATGATGTCAGTGATTGCTTCTTTGATATTGACACCTTCGTAGATAACTCGGTAAATAGCCTGTGTGATTGGCATGTAGACACCCAATTCCTGAGCCAGTTCGTAAGCTGCTCGAGTTGTTGAAATGCCTTCAATGACCATGCCCATGTTTGCTTCGATGTCTGCGAGGGATTCTCCACGACCGAGAGCATCACCTGCCCTCCAGTTACGAGAGTGGACAGATGTTCCCGTTACGATCAAATCCCCAACTCCAGAAAGCCCGCTATAAGTCAGAGGGTTAGCTCCAAGAGCGACCCCTAGACGGGTGATTTCAGCTAAGCCACGAGCAATGATAGCCGCCTTGGCATTGTCGCCAAAGCCTAGACCATGTAGTGCTCCAGCGCCAACTGCGATGATGTTTTTGAGAGCACCAGCGGTTTCAACTCCGATAACATCCGTATTAGTATAGAGACGGAAGTAGTGATTGCTAAAGAGATTTTGGACGTACTGAGCAGTTTCAAGGTCTTTAGAGGCTGCGGTAATCAAGGTAATATCGCGTACAATCGTTTCCTCAGCATGGCTAGGTCCTGAGACAACAACGACTTCACTACGGAGGTCAGCTGGAATTTCCTCTTCAAGAATAGTTGATAGACGTTTGTGGCTATCTGGTTCCAAGCCTTTGGAGGCATGCATGATGACAACCTTGTGATCGAGCACCTTTGCTACTTGTTGGGCAACCAGTCTCGTTACTTTTGTTGGGACTACAAATAAAACAGCATCCACATCCTTTAGTGTTTCTTCTAAGTCATGATAGGCTTTAATTTTTTCGTCGAGTAGAATATCTTTAAAGTAGCGTTTGTTTGTATGCTGGTTATTGATTTCATCAATTTGGTCAGAAATATTTCCCCAAATTCGAACCTCGTGTCCATTGTCGTTTAGGACCTGCGAAAGGGCAGTTCCCCAAGAACCAGGACCCAAGACAGCGATGGTTTGTTTCTTCATCTTTTCCTCCTTGTAAGAGTTCTTCCTTTCATTTTACCATAAAAAGCCTTTTCATGCATCACCTGTAGATGAAAGCGTACTAATTTATAATAAGGAGACTTCTTTGACAAGATGCCTCTTTTTTGCTAGAATAGCATCAATATGAACGAATGAGAAGGAGCTGACGCAGGATGTCGCTCCCTTTATCTATTTTATTAGGAGGAAATATGCTCATTAAAAAAATAAAAACCTATAAATGGCAGGCCTTGGCATCATTAATGATGACAGGCTTGATGGTTGCGAGCTCGCTCTTGCAACCGCGCTATCTGCAAGAGGTGTTAGAGGCTTTGTTGGCTGGTCAAAATGAGGCTATTTATAGTATTGGCGCTTGGCTGATAGGAGTAGCCCTAGTCGGTCTGGTGGCAGGTGGGGTCAATGTGACACTTGCAGCCTATATTGCCCAAGGAGTGTCTTCGGACCTTCGTGAAGACGCATTTCGCAAGATTCAGACTTTTTCTTATGCCAATATCGAGCAATTCAATGCAGGTAACCTTGTCGTCCGAATGACCAATGATATCAACCAAATTCAGAACGTGGTGATGATGGCTTTTCAAATCCTCTTCCGTCTTCCTCTTCTCTTTATCGGTTCCTTTATCTTGGCGGTTCACACTCTTCCGTCACTTTGGTGGGTGATTGTCCTCATGGTGCTCCTAATCTTTGCACTAACTGCCATCATGATGGGGATGATGGGGCCACGATTTGCTAAGTTTCAAACCCTTCTTGAACGGATCAATGCTATCGCCAAGGAAAATCTACGTGGTGTGCGCGTGGTTAAATCCTTTGTACAAGAAAAAGCACAATTTGACAAATTTACCGAGGTTTCAGATGAACTTCTCGGACAAAATCTTTATATCGGTTATGCCTTCTCAGTTATAGAACCCGTTATGATGCTAGTCGGCTATGGAGCGGTCTTCCTCTCTATCTGGTTGGTGGCTGGAATGGCTCAGTCAGATCCGTCTGTAGTGGGCTCGATTGCTTCCTTTATCAACTATCTCAGCCAGATTATCTTTACCATCATCATGGTTGGGTTTTTAGGAAATTCTGTCAGCCGTGCCATGATTTCCTTGCGTCGTATCCGAGAGATTCTAGATACCGAGCCAGCGATGTCCTTTAAAGATCTCCCAGACGAAGAGTTAGAAGGAAGTCTCTCTTTTGAAAATGTGACCTTCACCTATCCTAATGATGATGAGCCTATGCTGAAGAATGTAACCTTTGAAATTGCGCCTGGTCAGATGGTCGGTGTGGTTGGGGCTACTGGAGCAGGGAAGTCTACTCTAGCTCAGTTAATTCCACGACTTTTTGATCCGCAGGAGGGATCTATCAAGATTGGTGGCAAGGATATTCGAGACGTCAGCGAGGGAACCTTACGTAAAACAGTTTCCATTGTCTTGCAACGTGCTATTCTCTTTAGCGGGACCATTGCAGATAATCTTCGCCAAGGAAAAGGCAATGCCAGCGTGTCAGAAATGGAACGTGCAGCACGGATTGCCCAAGCCAGCGAATTTATCGGGCGCATGGAAAACAAATTTGAGAGTCAGGTTGAAGAACGTGGCACCAACTTTTCTGGTGGACAAAAGCAACGGATGTCGATTGCCCGTGGGATTGTCAGCAATCCCCGTATCCTGATTTTTGACGATTCAACTTCTGCCTTGGATGCCAAGTCAGAGAGACTCGTACAGGAAGCTTTGAACAAAGACCTGAAAGGGACGACCACGATTATCATCGCTCAAAAGATCAGTTCAGTCGTCCATGCAGACAAGATTTTGGTCTTAGACCAAGGACGCTTGATTGGAGAAGGACGGCATGCAGATTTGGTAGCTAACAATGCCGTCTACCGCGAAATCTACGAAACACAAAAGGGAAAGGAGGAATAAAATGAAAACCGTTCGATTTTTCTGGAATTATTTTAAAGTTTACAAGTTCTCCTTTGTCATTGTGATTCTGATGGTTGCAGTTGCGACGATTGCCCAAGCCCTCTTTCCAGTTTTTTCAGGTCAAGCAGTCACAGAGCTCGCTAACCTAGTTCTAGCTTATCAAAATGGAACTTCCGAACTAGCCTGGCAGAGTTTGTCAGCTCTGATGCTGAATCTAGCTCTGGTTGTTCTCGCATTAGTGGTATCCAGTTTGATTTACATGACCTTGATGACCCGTGTGATTGCTGAGTCAACAAATGAGATGCGTAAGGGCCTTTTTGGCAAACTCTCTCGTTTGACGGTTTCCTTCTTTGACCGCCATCAGGATGGCGACATCCTTTCTCGCTTCACGAGTGACTTGGATAACATCCTTCAAGCCTTCAATGAAAGCCTAGTTCAGGTCATGAGCAATATTGCTCTTTACATCGGTTTGATTTTTGTCATGTTTTCAAGAAATGTGACGCTAGCCCTGATAACAGTAGCCAGTACTCCAGTGGCCTTTCTCATGTTGGTCTTCATCGTGAAAATGGCCCGCAAGTACACTAATCTCCAGCAAAAAGAGGTTGGGAAACTAAACGCCTACATGGACGAGAGTATTTCTGGACAGAAAGCTGTTATCGTACAAGGAATTCAAGATGATATCGTAGCAGGCTTTGTGGAGCAAAATGAGCGCGTGCGCAAGGCAACTTTTAAAGGGAGAATGTTCTCAGGTATCCTCTTTCCAGTTATGAATGGGATGAGCTTGGTCAATACGGCCATCGTCATTTTTGCTGGTTCTGCGGTCCTGCTGAACGATCCAAGTATCGAAACAACAACAGCCCTAGGTTTGATTGTCATGTTTACCCAATTTTCTCAGCAGTACTACCAGCCGATTATCCAGGTGGCTGCGAGTTGGGGGAGCCTCCAGTTGGCCTTTACTGGGGCGGATCGTATCCAAGAAATGTTCGATGCAGAAGAAGAGATTCGTCCGCAAAATGCCCCTGCCTTTACGGAATTGCGAGAAGGCGTTGAAATCAGTCACATTGATTTCTCTTATGTGCCAGACAAGCCGATTTTAAAAGATGTTAGCATTTCAGCTCCTAAGGGGCAGATGATAGCAGTTGTCGGTCCGACTGGCTCAGGGAAAACGACCATCATGAACCTCATCAATCGTTTCTACGATGTGGATGCAGGCAGCATTTGCTTTGATGGCAAAGACATCCGTGACTACGACTTGGACAGTCTGCGGAGCAAGGTCGGGATTGTCCTGCAGGATTCGGTCTTGTTTAGCGGAACAATCCGAGACAATATCCGCTTTGGTGTGCCAGATGCCAGTCAGGAAATGGTCGAAGCAGCTGCCAAGGCAACTCATATTCATGACTATATCGAAAGCTTGCCTGACAAGTATGATACCCTTATTGATGATGAGCAAAATATCTTCTCGACTGGGCAGAAACAATTGATTTCCATCGCTCGAACCTTGATGACAGATCCTCAAGTCCTAATTTTAGATGAAGCGACTTCCAATGTGGATACCGTAACAGAAAGCAAGATTCAACATGCCATGGAGGCAGTTGTAGCAGGACGAACCAGTTTTGTCATTGCCCATCGTCTCAAGACCATCCTCAATGCCAATCAGATTATTGTCCTCAAAGATGGAGAGGTTATTGAACGTGGAAATCATCACGAGTTGCTCAAACTTGGCGGTTTCTACTCAGAACTGTATCACAATCAATTTGTCTTCGAATAAAAAAGTTGTCCTCGTGGGCAGCTTTTTCTTGTCCATAAAAAATACTTATCACGGTCTTTGAAAAAACATATTAGACAGGAAAGGGTTGGAGTGATAAGATAAGACTGTCGCAAGAAAATCGAAAGGAGACACATCATGGCTAGAACGGTTGTAGGAGTTGCTGCAAATCTATGTCCTGTAGATGCAGAAGGGAAAAACATTCACTCATCTGTATCCTGTAAATTTGCAGAGAGCATTCGTCAAGTCGGTGGTCTCCCTTTAGTGATTCCTGTAGGGGATGAGTCCATTGTACGCGATTATGTGGAAATGATTGACAAACTCATCTTGACAGGTGGGCAAAATGTTCATCCTCAGTTTTATGGAGAGAAAAAGACTATTGAGAGTGATGATTACAACCTTGTACGCGATGAGTTTGAACTAGCTCTCTTGAAAGAAGCGCTCCGTCAGAATAAACCAATTATGGCAATCTGTCGAGGAGTTCAGCTGGTCAATGTTGCTTTTGGTGGCACTCTCCACCAAGAAGTTGAAGGTCACTGGCAAGGCTTGCCTTTTGGGACCTCTCATTCTATTGAGACGGTAGAAGGGAGTGTGGTGGCTAAGTTGTTTGGAAGAGAAAGTCAGGTCAACTCAGTCCATCGTCAAAGTATCAAAGATCTGGCACCTAATTTCCGTGTAACAGCGGTGGACCCTCGAGATCAGACAGTGGAAGCGATTGAGTCTGTCGACGAGCATCGTATTATCGGTTTACAGTGGCACCCAGAGTTCCTGGTCAATGAAGAAGATGGCAATTTAGAATTATTTGAGTATTTATTAAATGAATTGTAACGGTTAGAGTCTCTAGCCGTTTTTATTCGTCCTTTCAGATTTTTTATATTTTAGCAAATTTACGCAAACGTTTGAATTCTAATAAAAATTGGGCAAATTCAATAAAAAAGCTTGAAAAAATCGAAGGTAAGCGTTATGATAGAAAAGAAGAAATTTTGGAGGATTATCATGTCACATATTAAATTTGATTATTCAAAAGTTTTAGACAAATTTGTTGCCCCACATGAAGTGGAATACATGCAAGCACAAGTAACAGCTGCAGACGAATTGATTCGTAAAGGAACTGGTGCTGGTAGCGACTTTTTAGGTTGGTTGGACCTTCCTGAAAACTATGACCGTGAAGAATTCGACCGCATCTTGAAAGCTGCTGAGCAAATCAAAACAGATAGCGATGTCTTGGTTGTAATCGGTATCGGTGGATCTTACCTTGGTGCTAAAGCAGCTATCGACTTCTTGAACCACCACTTTGCGAACTTGCAAACAAAAGAAGAACGCAAAGCTCCACAAATCCTTTACGCAGGAAACTCAATCTCATCTACTTACCTTGCTGACTTGGTAGAGTACGTAGCTGACAAAGACTTCTCAGTAAACGTGATTTCTAAATCAGGTACAACAACAGAACCAGCGATCGCTTTCCGTGTCTTCAAAGAACTCTTGGTTAAGAAATACGGACAAGAAGAAGCTAACAAACGTATCTATGCTACAACTGACCGCCAAAAAGGTGCTGTTAAGGTTGAAGCAGATGCCAACGGTTGGGAAACATTTGTGGTTCCAGACGACATCGGTGGACGTTTCTCAGTATTGACAGCAGTTGGTTTGCTTCCAATCGCAGCATCAGGTGCAGACATCAAAGCTCTTATGGAAGGTGCGAATGCAGCTCGTAAAGACTACACTTCAGACAAGATTGCTGAAAATGAAGCTTACCAATACGCAGCAGTTCGTAACATCCTTTACCGCAAAGGCTACGCTACTGAAATCTTGGTAAACTACGAGCCATCACTTCAATACTTCTCAGAATGGTGGAAACAATTGGCTGGTGAGTCAGAAGGGAAAGACCAAAAAGGAATCTACCCAACTTCAGCCAACTTCTCAACTGACTTGCACTCATTGGGTCAATTTATCCAAGAAGGAACTCGTATCATGTTTGAAACAGTTGTCCGTGTTGACAAACCACGTAAGAACGTGATTATCCCTACTTTGGAAGAAGACCTTGATGGACTTGGTTACCTTCAAGGAAAAGACGTTGACTTTGTAAACAAAAAAGCAACTGACGGTGTTCTTCTTGCCCACACTGACGGTGATGTGCCAAACATGTACGTGACTCTTCCAGAGCAAGACGCTTTCACTCTTGGTTACACTATCTACTTCTTCGAATTGGCAATTGCCCTTTCAGGTTACTTGAATGCCATCAACCCATTTGACCAACCAGGTGTTGAAGCCTACAAACGCAACATGTTTGCCCTTCTTGGAAAACCAGGGTTTGAAGAATTGAGCAAAGAGCTTAACGCACGTCTATAATAGAAGAAAAGAGTGGCTTGCCCACTCTTTTTACTCTCTTTATTCGTAGACATTGGACTCAGGCGAGACTTGTGATATAATATAGAAAGCAAAAAGGCAGACGCCTAGAGACTTTATAGGAGAAACTATGTCAAAAGATATCCGCGTACGCTACGCACCAAGTCCAACAGGACTACTACACATCGGAAATGCCCGTACAGCATTGTTTAACTACCTTTACGCACGCCATCATGGTGGAACTTTTATCATTCGTATCGAAGATACTGACCGTAAACGCCATGTTGAGGATGGAGAACGTTCACAGCTTGAAAATCTTCGCTGGTTGGGTATGGATTGGGATGAGAGCCCAGAAACTCATGCAAACTACCGCCAGTCTGAGCGTTTGGAACTCTATCAAAAATACATCGACCAATTGCTAGCTGAAGGAAAAGCCTACAAATCTTACGTCACAGAAGAAGAGTTGGCGGCTGAGCGTGAACGCCAAGAAGCAGCTGGCGAAACACCACGTTACATCAATGAATATCTTGGTATGAGCGAAGAAGAAAAAGCTGCCTACATCGCAGAACGTGAAGCAGCTGGTATTATCCCAACTGTCCGTTTGGCTGTCAATGAGTCTGGTATCTACAAATGGCATGATATGGTCAAAGGTGATATCGAGTTTGAAGGTGGCAACATCGGTGGTGACTGGGTGATTCAAAAGAAAGATGGCTACCCAACTTACAACTTTGCTGTTGTTATTGATGACCACGATATGCAGATTTCTCATGTTATCCGCGGTGATGACCATATTGCCAACACC
Organism: Streptococcus jiangnanensis; assembly: GCF_040888325.1. Classification (GTDB taxonomy): domain Bacteria; phylum Bacillota; class Bacilli; order Lactobacillales; family Streptococcaceae; genus Streptococcus; species Streptococcus jiangnanensis. The sequence continues at coordinate 55,230 of NZ_JBFNFF010000008.1, forward strand.
CCAAAACAGCTCATGGTTTATGAGGCTCTTGGTTGGGAAGCGCCAGAGTTCGGTCACATGACTTTGATCATCAACTCTGAAACGGGTAAAAAATTGTCTAAACGGGACACTAACACCCTTCAGTTTATCGAAGACTACCGTAAAAAAGGCTATCTTCCAGAAGCAGTCTTTAACTTTATTGCCCTTCTTGGCTGGAACCCTGGTGGGGAAGACGAAATCTTCTCTCGTGAGGAATTGATTAAACTCTTTGATGAAAACCGCCTTAGCAAGTCTCCAGCAGCCTTCGACCAGAAGAAACTGGACTGGATGAGCAATGATTACATCAAGAGAGCTGACTTAGCAACCATCTTTGAAATGGCAAAACCATTCCTAGAAGAAGCAGGACGCTTGACTGACAAGGCCGAAAAATTGGTGGAACTCTACAAACCACAAATGAAGTCAGTGGATGAAATCGTTCCATTGACAGACCTTTTCTTCTCAGACTTCCCAGAGCTGACAGATGCTGAGCGCGAGGTCATGGCAGGAGAAACCGTTCCTGTTGTTCTAGAAGCCTTCAAAGCGAAACTAGAAGCCATGACAGATGAGGAATTTGTGACAGAAAACATCTTCCCACAAATCAAAGCAGTTCAAAAAGAAACAGGTATCAAAGGGAAAAACCTCTTCATGCCGATTCGTATTGCCGTTTCAGGTGAAATGCATGGACCAGAATTACCAGACACCATTTTCTTACTCGGACGTGAAAAGTCAATCCAGCATATTGAAAACATGCTGAAAGAGATTTCTAAATAAAAAGGACTTCTGATGGATGCATGGGAAAAAATGTATGAAGAAGCACGAACTTTATACAATCCCCATGAAGTTTCTGACTTTGTTTATGCTAACCATGTTGTTGCTGCGGTAGAAGCAGAAGATGGTCAGATCTTCACAGGATTTTGTATGGAGGGCACTTGTGGTGTTTTTCATCTCTGTGCAGAACGAGCGGCTCTCTTCAATATGTATCAATTTTCAGGACAAACTAAAGTTAAGAAAATCCTCGCCTTTCGAGACAAACCTCCCTACGGCGAAGGATCAGGCATGCCCTGTGGCGCTTGCAGAGAATTTCTCTTAGAATTGAATACTGAAAATAAAGAAGCAGAGTTCATGGTGGACTACGAAACAAGAGAAACAATTAAGGTTGCCGAATTGATCCCTTACTGGTGGGGAGAGGAACGCGCGACCAATTGGCAAGATAAATAGAAGGAGTCAGTTTAACTGGCTCTTTCCCTAATCTTTTCAGAATTTCGGTAAAGAGGAA
>NZ_JBFNFF010000009.1:0-35214 GCF_040888325.1 Streptococcus jiangnanensis
CCATGTGTCGGCGGTTCGATTCCGTCTCGCGCCATATTTTATTTATAACTTGGAAGGGTAGCGAAGAGGCTAAACGCGGCGGACTGTAAATCCGCTCCTTCGGGTTCGGGGGTTCGAATCCCTCCCCTTCCATTACTTTAGTTACGGGCATAGTTTAAAGGTAGAACTAAGGTCTCCAAAACCTTCAGTGTGGGTTCAATTCCTACTGCCCGTGTTAATATGATTATGGCGGGTGTGGTGAAGTGGTTAACACACCAGATTGTGGCTCTGGCATNCCCTTCCATTACTTTAGTTACGGGCATAGTTTAAAGGTAGAACTAAGGTCTCCAAAACCTTCAGTGTGGGTTCAATTCCTACTGCCCGTGTTAATATGATTATGGCGGGTGTGGTGAAGTGGTTAACACACCAGATTGTGGCTCTGGCATGCGTGGGTTCGATCCCCATCACTCGCCTATTTTATATTATTGGGGTATAGCCAAGCGGTAAGGCAAGGGACTTTGACTCCCTCATGCGTTGGTTCGAATCCAGCTACCCCAGTTACTATTTGCCGGCGTGGCGGAATTGGCAGACGCGCTGGACTCAAAATCCAGTGTCCGCAAGGACGTGCCGGTTCGACCCCGGCCGCCGGTATAGTATGAAAGACAAGGTTTTCGGGCCTTGTTTTTTGTTTTGGTAAAGATTTTGATTAAGTACAGATATCTGATGAATGATCTTTTTCTTCTTATTCTAGTCATTTTTAGTGTATTTTTGGTATAATATTACTTATTCACAATTTATTTTGATTATGAAAGAGTTTGGTGATTAATGTCTCGGTCTGTTGAATTACTAAAGAAACGTTACTTAAAGAATATAAAAGAGAACCCAAATTTATTTATTGGGATTGAGTTAGAATATCCTATTGTAAATTTAGAGGGTAAAGCTACAGATGGTGAAGTTGTTAAGGATCTCTTTCGGTATTTACCATCAGTACTGGGCTTTACTATCGAAAAAGTGGATGATTTTGGGAATCCAATTCAGTTACTTGATCCAGTCAGCCAAGATACGATCTTGTTTGAGGTTGCTTATACGACGATTGAGTTTGCATTCGGAAAGGCCGAATCTATACAAGAGGTAGAAGAACACTTTAACTTCTATATGGCTACGATTCAGAATAAGTTGGGTGAAGCTAATCATGCTATTGTTGGCTGCGGCATTCATCCCAACTGGGATAAAAATGAGAATTGTCCAGTGGCTTATCCACGCTATCAGATGTTGATGGATTATCTGAATTTGAGTAGAAATGTTACTAAATCAGATTTACATCATTTCCCTGAGTATGGAGCCTTTATCTGTGGGAGTCAGGTTCAACTAGACGTTTCAAGGTCCAACTACCTGCGTGTTATCAATGCTTTTACTCAAATTGAAGCAGCTAAAGCTTATTTGTTTGCCAATTCTGAGTTTTCAGGGGCAGATTGGGATACCAAAATTTCGAGAGATATTTTTTGGGAAGAGTCTATGCACGGGATTTATCCTGAAAATGTAGGCGTCAATGCCAGACTCTTCAAAGACGAGGATGATTTTTTTGACTATCTAAATCATTCTGCGATTTTTACTGCGGAGCGTGATGGGCAGACCTATTATTTTTATCCGATTCAGGCTAGGGACTATTTGGCTACACCTGAAATCCAAGCATTTACCCTTAATGGGGATGAGGTGTTAATTCATCCTCAGGAGGAAGATTTCCAAACTCATCGTAGTTACCAGTACCAAGACTTAACGACTCGAGGGACTATCGAGTTTCGTAGTGTGTGTACTCAGCCGCTTGATAGGACTTTTGCTTCTGCTGCCTTTCACTTGGGATTGTTGCTTAATTTAGACAAGTTAGAAGCTTACTTGCAATATGCACCATTTTTTACCACATTTGGTCGTGATTATAAGTCATTGAGGCGACAATTTTCTAAAAAACAACTCACAGATGAAGAAGAAGCTGCGGTTCTCGAGTTTTCTAAAGACTTACTCATCCTAGCTGAGGAAGAACTGGAGAAAAGAGATAAGCAAGAAATGGTTTATTTAGAACCTTTGAAGAAAGAATTGGGATTATAATTTCTCTTATAAAGGGAGAATTTTCTGAAAAATCGTGATATAATGGAAGAGACTATAGATAAAGGATAGAGATTCATGACATTAGTTTATCAATCAACGCGTGATGCCAATAATACAGTAACTGCCAGCCAAGCTATTTTGCAAGGATTGGCGACGGATGGTGGTTTGTTTACACCGCTTTCTTATCCAAAGGTGGATTTGGACTTTGACACATTAAAAGATGCTTCTTACCAAGAAGTGGCTAAATTAGTTTTATCAGCATTTTTAGATGACTTTACGGCTGAGGAGTTGGACTACTGTATCAACAATGCCTACGATAGCAAGTTTGATACTCCAGCTATTGCGCCATTGGTGAAATTGGATGGGCAATACAACTTGGAATTGTTCCACGGGTCAACGATTGCCTTTAAGGATATGGCCTTGTCTATCTTGCCATACTTTATGACGACAGCCGCTAAAAAGCATGGTTTGGAGAACAAGATTGTCATTTTGACAGCGACATCTGGTGATACTGGGAAAGCGGCTATGGCGGGGTTTGCCGATGTGCCTGGAACTGAGATTATCGTCTTTTATCCAAAGGATGGTGTCAGCAAGGTACAAGAGTTACAAATGACTACTCAGACTGGCGACAATACTCATGTTATTGCTATTGATGGTAACTTTGACGATGCGCAAACTAACGTCAAACATATGTTTAACGATGTAGCTCTTCGTGAAAAGTTGGCTGCCAATAAACTGCAATTTTCATCAGCTAACTCTATGAACATTGGTCGTTTGGTACCACAGATTGTTTATTATGTTTATGCCTACGCTCAGTTGGTCAAGTCTGGTGAGATTGTAGCTGGTGATAAGGTCAACTTCACAGTACCAACAGGAAACTTTGGAAATATCTTGGCTGCCTTTTATGCTAAACAAATCGGTCTGCCAGTTGGCAAATTGATCTGTGCTTCAAATGACAACAATGTTTTGACAGACTTCTTCAAGACACGTGTTTATGACAAGAAACGTGAGTTTAAAGTGACAACTAGTCCATCTATGGATATCCTGGTATCTTCAAACTTGGAGCGTTTGATTTTCCATCTTTTGGGGAATGATGCGGTTAAGACAGCTGAACTCATGAATGCCTTGAGTACACAAGGACAATATGAATTGACAGACTTTGATGCAGCGATTCTGGATCTCTTTGTAGCTGAATATGCGACTGAGGAAGAAACTGCGACAGAAATTAAACGTGTTTATCAAACAGATGCCTACATCGAGGATCCACATACGGCGGTTGCCTCAGCTGTTTATAGAAAATACCAAGCGGCTACTGGCGATGCGACTAAGACAGTGATTGCTTCAACAGCTAGTCCTTACAAGTTCCCAGTGGTTGCCGTAGAAGCGGTAACAGGAAAAGCAGGCTTGACTGACTTTGAAGCCTTGGCTCAATTACATGACATTTCAGGAGTGGCAGTGCCACCAGCGGTTGATGGCCTTGAAACAGCTCCCGTTCGTCATAAAACAACAGTGGCAGCTGCTGACATGCAAGCAGCGGTTGAGACTTATCTAGGACTTTAAGAAAGAGGGAGTAAACTCGGTTGGGAAACCAACTGAGTTTCTTTTCATCAGGAGGACAGAGTGTTTAGGAAAAATAAAGACATTCTTAATATTGCATTGCCAGCTATGGGTGAAAACTTTTTGCAGATGCTCATGGGAATGGTGGACAGCTACTTGGTCGCCCACTTGGGCTTGATCGCTATTTCAGGTGTTTCAGTGGCTGGCAATATTATCACTATTTACCAGGCGATTTTTATCGCTCTGGGAGCTGCTATCTCCAGTGTTATTTCAAAAAGTTTGGGGCAGAAAGATCAGTCCAAGTTGGCTTATCACGTGACAGAGGCTCTCAAGATAACCCTATTGCTGAGTGCACTTTTAGGCGCTTTATCCATCTTTGCTGGGCAAGAGATGATAGGACTTTTGGGAACTGAGCAGGAGGTGGCTGAGAGTGGTGGGCTCTACCTATCTTTGGTGGGTGGATCGATTGTTCTCTTGGGCTTGATGACGAGTTTGGGGGCTTTGATTCGTGCAACACATAATCCACGTCTGCCCCTATATGTTAGTTTTTTATCCAATGCCTTGAATATTCTTTTTTCAAGTCTAGCTATTTTTGTACTTGATATGGGCATAGCTGGTGTTGCTTGGGGGACTATCTTGTCTCGCTTAGTCGGTCTTGTGATTTTGTGGTCGCAATTAAAGCTGCCTTTTGAGAAACCGACTTTTGCTTTAGATAAAGAACTATTGATCTTGGCTTTGCCAGCGGCAGGAGAGCGACTTATGATGCGGGCTGGAGATGTAGTGATTATTGCCTTGGTTGTTTCTTTTGGGACGGAGGCAGTAGCGGGGAATGCAGTCGGAGAAGTCTTGACCCAGTTTAACTATATGCCTGCCTTTGGCGTCGCTACGGCGACGGTCATGCAGGTAGCTCGAGCAGTTGGAGAGGATAACTGGGAAAGAGTAGATGATTTGAGCAAGCAAACCTTTTGGCTTTCCCTGCTTCTCATGTTGCCCTTAACTCTCAGTATCTATGCCTTGGGGACACCATTGACTCATCTCTATACGACCGATCCTGTAGCGGTTGAAGCGAGCGTTTTGGTGGCACTGTTCTCTCTACTAGGAACCCCCATGGCGACAGGGACAGTTATATATACGGCAGTTTGGCAGGGCTTGGGAAATGCTCGCCTCCCCTTTTATGCGACAAGTATAGGAATGTGGTGTATTCGCATTGGAACAGGATATCTGATGGGTATTGTTCTTGGTTGGGGCTTGCCTGGTATTTGGGCAGGGACTCTCTTGGATAATGGTTTTCGCTGGTTATTTCTACGTTACCGTTACCAGCGTTATATGAGCTTGAAAGGATAGGAAATGCAAAAAACAGCATTTATTTGGGATTTAGACGGGACTTTATTGGACTCTTACGAAGCGATTTTGTCAGGGATTGAGGAGACCTTTGCTCAATTTTCTATTCCTTATGATAAGGAAAAAGTGAGAGAGTTTATCCTCAGGTATTCTGTGCAGGATTTGCTGGAGCAAGTGGCAGAGGAAAGAGATTTGGATGCGGCGGTTCTCAATCAGGTGCGTGCTCAGAGTCTGTCTGAGAAGAATGCTCAGGTAGTTTTGATGCCAGGTGCGCGTGAAGTGCTAGCTTGGGCAGACCAAGCAGGGATTCAGCAGTTTGTCTATACTCATAAGGGGGGCAATGCTTTTACCATTCTCAGAGCCTTGGGGTTGGAGTCCTATTTCACAGAGATTCTAACTAGTCAGAGTGGTTTTGAGCGCAAGCCTAGTCCAGAAGCGGCTAACTATCTACTAGACAAGTATCAGCTGGATTTTGAGAAAACCTATTATATAGGGGATCGGACTTTGGATGTGGAATTTGCCCAGAATAGCGGTATTCAAAGTATTAACTTTTTAGAATCCTCCTATGAAGGGAATCAGAGGATTCAAGTACTAGCAGATATTCCTTATATTTTTGAGGATAAGTGATGAGAAGATTGTGTCAGTTTTGTGACAGAAACCTAACAAACTATTTCAAGTAATCGAGTTTGTTACAAGGAATAGACAGTTCTGTTAAATAGGCCCGAGAGGGCTTTTTTTCTGCTTTTTTTGTGTTATGATAGACAGGTACTCATTTGAAAGGAATATGAACGAATGAAGAAAAGAATTATTTTAGCCTCAACAGTAGCCTTGTCTCTTGCTCCCACATTAGGAGCGAAAGCTCAAGAAATCTCTTGGACAGCACGTAGCGTTGAGCAAATCCAAAATGATGTGACGAAAAACGAGAACAAAAACAGCTATACAGTTCAGTATGGTGATACCCTGAGCACGATTGCAGAAGCTTTGGGAGTAGATGTGACGGTTCTTGCTAATTTGAACAAAATCACCAATATGGACTTGATTTTCCCAGATACTGTCCTCACTACAACTGTCAATGAGGCAGAAGAGGTAACGGAAGTTGAAATCCAAGCTCCTCAATCAGATGCTAGTGAAGAAGTGACGACTGCAACAGCTGATTTGACGACGAATCAAGTGACAGTCGATGAACAAACAGTTCAAGTAGAAGACCTTTCTCAACCAATTGAGGAAGCTCCAACTGCAACAGAGACTGAAAAACCAGCAGAAGTAGCGCCAAGTTCAGAAGTTTCTGAGACAGCGACAGTTGCTGAAGAGACACCATCTACAGAAACATCTGTAGCTGAAGAAACAGCTGAAACGACTCCAGCGGAAGCACTAGTAGCAGAAACAACTCGCCCAGTTGAAGAAGCTCCACAAGTGGCGACTCCAGCTACCGAAGAAACGGCAGCAACAACTCCAGCAGAAGCCCCAGTAGCAGCTGCTCCAGCAACTGAAACACCTGCTGATACAACAGGATCAAGTGCAACAGAAGAAGCAGTATCAACAGCAACTTCTGACACTGCAACTTCGACTTATCAAGCAGAGCAAAGCCAAACTCCTTCAAGAACATATTCAGCTCCAGCGGCTCCTGACTATGCAGGACTTGCTGTAGCTAAGTCTGAGAATGCTGGTCTTCAACCGCAAACGGCAGCCTTTAAGGAAGAAATCGCCAACTTGTTTGGCATCACATCCTTTAGTGGTTACCGTCCTGGAGACAGTGGCGACCATGGGAAAGGTTTGGCCATCGACTTTATGGTTCCAGTGAGTTCAGCACTTGGTGATCAAATCGCGGAATATGCAGTCAAAAATATGGCTAGCCGTGGTATCAACTATATCATCTGGAAACAACGTTTCTACGCTCCATATGATAGTAAATATGGACCAGCCTATACGTGGAATCCAATGCCAGACCGTGGTAGCGTAACCGAAAACCACTATGACCACGTTCACGTTTCAATGAACTAATCATTAAAATGGAAGTTGGGAACTGATTGAGTTCTCGCTTCTTTTTTTGTGTCAATCCTTTAGGATAAACAAGAAGATTCTTCTGAAGCAAGGTGGGCCTGCTATTTTGACTCTGCTGAGTATGTTACTTTTGAAATAAAAAAACCAGCGTCCTGAACGATGCTGGTTTTTGTATGCTCTTATCCATTTCGACGTTTACGGGCTAGTAGGGCTCTGTAAAAGAAGATATGATTGTTCTGGATATAGGGAAGGATTGAAAAACTAGCAATTCCAAAAGTGAGCCAGTTGAGGAAGTACCAAGGGAGTAGTTGTAGGTCGAGGACAAAGCACTGGAATTTGTAACCCTTCATCAAGAAACGGCTGGTTTTCAGGATTTGACGGGGTTTAGCCTGTCCTAAATCTAGAGTATCGCAGAGGAGGAATTCTACCTGCGAGTAGGCATAATGTTGCGGAACGTAGAGGGTGTTCCCTACAATCATCAAGATGAGACTCGCGAAAAAGTAGAGGCCAAAGGTCAGAAGGAATTGCTCGGTTTCAACGGATGAGAGGTCTAATTTTGGAAATTCAGGATGTAGGGCGACAAATCTCCGAGCCAAGAGATTGCTATAAAAGAGAAAATAAACGCCTACTAAGTTTGGAATGCTCCATAAAAAGAGGTAGAAACGTTTGAGGAGCAGAGTTAGGAAGGTTTGCGAGAAGCGCTCTTCAGCAAAGAGGGCCAGGCTTGATTTTACTGAGAGTTCTGTATCAGGATCCTTGAGGAGTCGGAGTGTCGCAAAAGCAGCACCTGCTAGAAAAATCGTGCTCACAAAAGAAACCACTAGTGGGAAGAGATAGGCTTGGAGCACTTGTGCCAGCATGCTGAAAAAGGATTGCTCTAAAACACTGTCTTGGAGACGAGCCAAGGGGTTGAGAAAGCCTGATAAGATGACCAGCATGCTAGGTAAGAGATAGACGAGAAAGAGGCGGGGATTTTCAGCCTGAAATTGCCTCGTCTGCAGACGAATGGTTTTTAAATCAATTTTTGGGTATTTCATTCTCTCATTATACCATAGTTCGTGACAGTTCCTAGTTTTTTTGATAAAATCATACAGTATGCCTTTGGGCACAAAGTATGAACTGGGACTGTCTTTCCCAGCTTCGGAGGTAGAAAATGTCAGATTCACCAATCAAATACCGTTTGATTAAGAAAGAGAAACACACGGGAGCTCGTCTGGGAGAAATCATCACTCCGCACGGTACCTTTCCAACGCCTATGTTTATGCCAGTTGGGACCCAAGCTACTGTCAAGACTCAGTCACCAGAGGAGTTGAAGGAGATGGGATCAGGAATTATCCTGTCTAATACTTATCATCTCTGGCTTCGCCCTGGAGATGAACTCATCGCACGCGCAGGTGGTCTCCACAAATTTATGAACTGGGACCAACCAATTTTGACAGATAGTGGTGGTTTCCAGGTCTATTCCCTAGCTGATAGCCGAAATATCACCGAAGAAGGAGTAACCTTTAAAAACCATCTCAATGGCTCCAAGATGTTCCTATCACCAGAGAAAGCCATCTCTATTCAGAACAATCTAGGCTCCGACATCATGATGTCTTTTGATGAATGTCCTCAGTTTTACCAACCCTATGACTACGTTAAGAAATCAATCGAGCGTACTAGCCGTTGGGCTGAGCGTGGTTTGAAGGCTCACCGTCGTCCACAGGATCAAGGTTTGTTTGGAATTGTACAGGGGGCAGGATTTGAAGACCTTCGCCGTCAGTCAGCTCACGACCTTGTTAGCATGGACTTCCCTGGCTACTCTATCGGTGGTTTGGCAGTAGGAGAAACGCACGAAGAAATGAATGCAGTCTTGGACTTCACAACCCAACTCCTTCCTGAAAACAAACCTCGCTATTTGATGGGTGTGGGAGCGCCAGATAGCTTGATTGATGGAGTCATTCGTGGTGTAGATATGTTTGACTGTGTCTTGCCAACTCGTATCGCTCGTAATGGGACTTGTATGACCAGCCAAGGTCGTTTGGTTGTCAAAAATGCCCAGTTTGCTGAAGACTTTACGCCACTGGATCCTGAGTGTGATTGCTACACATGTAAGAACTATACACGCGCCTACCTTCGTCACCTGCTCAAGGCTGATGAAACCTTCGGTATCCGCTTGACTAGCTACCACAATCTCTACTTCTTACTCAATCTGATGAAGCAGGTCCGCCAAGCCATCATGGATGACAATCTCTTGGAATTCCGTGAGTATTTTGTAGAAAAATATGGCTACAACAAGTCAGGGCGCAATTTCTAAAGTGTAAAAATAGAATGCCAAAATCCTAAGTTTTCTCTTAGGATTTTTCCTGTTTTTTTGATAGAATAGGGAGTATAATGGAATGGAAATTAGGTGGTATTTTACTTCCTAATTTAATGGAGAATAGACTCGTATGCGTATTAAATGGTTTTCCTTAATTAGGATTACAGGTTTACTTTTGGTGCTTTTGTACCACTTCTTTCAAACTATCTTTCCTGGAGGATTCTTTGGGGTAGATGTCTTTTTCACTTTTTCAGGATTTTTGATCACCTCCCTCCTTTTAGAAGAATTTGGGAAGGCACGCCAGATTGATTTGCTGGGCTTTTTTAAGAGACGGTTTTACCGCATCGTGCCACCTGTGGTGCTGATGGTTTTGGTGACCATGCCTTTTACTTTCTTGGTTCGTCAAGACTATGTTGCTGGAATTGGTGGCCAGATAGCTGGAGTTCTCGGTTTTATGACCAACTTCTACGAAATGTTAACAGGGGGAAGTTACGAATCCCAGTTCATTCCGCATCTCTTTGTTCACAACTGGAGTCTAGCTGTTGAGGTTCACTACTATATCCTTTGGGGATTGGCAGTTTGGTTCTTATCGAAACGTTCAAAATCTAGTAGTCAATTGAGAGGGATGGTCTTTCTCCTTTCTGCGGGAGCCTTTATCATTAGCTTTTTCTCCATGTTTATTGGTAGTCTAATGGCTAGTTCCTATTCATCTGTCTACTTTTCAAGTTTAACCCATGTCTATCCCTTCTTTTTAGGAAGCATTTTGGCGACAGTTGTGGGGGTTCGTCAGACGAGCGATTTAGTCAAGCAGTTTGACCGGATGTGGGACCTTCGTCAAAATCTACTGGTATTTGCTGCGGGGCTTTTGGTATTGTTGCTTCTGACTTTCTTTGTCAAATTTACCTACCTGTTTGCGTACTTATTTGGCTTCTTGCTAGCAAGTTTAGCGGCAGTGACCATGATTTTTGCTGCGCGTGTCTTGCATGAGAAAACGCCTGAGATACAAGAACCTCGGATCATTACATTTTTAGCGGATACCAGCTACGCGGTTTATCTCTTCCACTGGCCTTTTTATATTATCTTTTCTCAGTTGATGAGTAATTTGCCTGCTGTTATTCTGACAATCATCTTTTCTTATTTCTTTGCTATCCTATCCTTCTATATCATTGAGCCGTTGATTGCTGGTAAATCCAATCCTTTAATACGGAAGATTAGTCGATTGCCTCATATTAAACCAATTAGTGGTGCTGGTGCTAGCATTCTTACCCTGATTGCCTTGATTATCATAGCTGTGGCTCCTCAAGTTGGAGCTTTTGAGACAGACTTGATGGTCAATGGTTTCAAACAAGCCCAGACTAATATAGGACAAACAAAGACTCTTGCTGAACAAGCTGAACTGAGTCGTCTAGGAATTTCTGAGGGAACAAGCCTAATAGGAGATTCGGTAGCCTTGCGTGCCAATACAGCCTTACAAGAGGCACTTCCTGAAGCAAATATCAATGCCCAGGTTAGTCGAACGACCAAGCAAGCCAACGATATTATGCTCAATAACAGTCAGAACAAGGCGCTGCTAAAAACAGTTGTTATTGCAACGGGAGTCAACAATCCTGAAGGCTATAAGAATGACTTGGACAGCATCGTGAACAATCTACCGAAAGGACACCATCTGATACTGGTGACACCTTATGAGGGAGATAAGAGTAAGGACACTTACACATCAGTGGAGCAGTATGCGACTTATGCGCGGGAATTAGCTGAAAAGAATCCTTACGTGAGCATCGCTGACTGGAATAAGGTTGCTAAGGAACACCCTGAAATCTGGGCTGGAACCGACCAAGTTCACTTTGGGAATGATAGCAACATGATTGAAGAAGGTGCTAAACTTTACGCAGAAACGATTGCAGCTGCTGTTAAGGCTGCTCAAGAACTGCCTGTGAAATCAAAATAAAATCAAAGAGTTGGAGAAATCCAGCTCTTTTAAAATATCTCTAGAAAATAGGTCTATACCATTTACAAATGAAAAAGAAAGGTTTATAATGTAATTGACATAATAAATTCTAGAAACAATCTATCAAGGAGGTTATCATTATGCCTAATTATATTAAAGCGGATCAGTTTTTCTATCCACACGGAGTTCGTAGTGGCGGCTACTTGGAACTTGTGGATGGCAAGTTTGGTAAACATGTAGAACAGATTCCTGAAGGAGCTGAGGTGATTGACTATACCGGTTATAGCATTGCCCCAGGACTTGTGGATACCCATATTCATGGATTTGGTGGTGTCGATGTCATGGATAATAACATCGAAGGAACCCTTCATACTATGAGTGAAGGATTGCTTAGCACAGGTGTTACTAGCTTCTTGCCAACGACCTTGACTTCCTCTTACGAGCAGTTGCTTGCGGTAACTGAAAATATCGGTGCTCGTTACCAGGAAGCAAGTGGAGCCAAGATTCGTGGAATCTATTTTGAAGGGCCTTATTTCACAGAGAAATACAAGGGAGCTCAAAACCCTGCTTACATGAAAGATCCTCGTATGGATGAGTTTCGTGCTTGGCAAAAAGCAGCTAATGGCCTGCTCAATAAAATTGCCCTTGCGCCAGAACGTGAAGGTGTAGAAGACTTTGTTCGTACAATTACGGGTGAAGGAGTGACTGTTGCTCTTGGACACTCAAATGCGACTTTTGATGAAGCTAAAAAAGCAGTGGATGCTGGAGCAAGCGTTTGGGTACATGCCTACAATGGAATGCGTGGGTTGACTCACCGTGAGCTCGGTATGGTGGGAGCCATGTATGAGTTGCCACATACCTATGCAGAGTTGATCTGTGACGGTCACCATGTGGATCCAAAGGCCTGTGATATCTTGCTCAAACAAAAGGGAACTGAAAATATCGCCCTTATCACAGACTGTATGACAGCTGGTGGCTTGGAAGATGGCGACTACATGTTGGGAGAATTCCCAGTAGTAGTTGCTAATGGAACTGCTCGCCTCAAATCTACAGGCAATTTGGCAGGTTCTATCCTTAAACTCAAAGATGGTTTGAAGAATGTGGTCGAATGGGGCATTGCGAATCCGCATGAAGCAGTCATGATGGCCAGCCTCAACCCAGCAAAATCTGTTCACATCGATGATGTCTGTGGTCAAATCCGTGAAGGTTATGATGCCGACTTTATCGTACTGGATAAAGATTTGGAATTGGTAGCAACCTACCTAGATGGTGTGAAACGTTATCAAGCCTAAGATGATAAAAATAGGGGTCAATAAAGGACTCCTATTTTTATTATCAGATGAAAATAATAGGATTAAAGAAATTGCTAATGGGGGAAACAAGCAAAATCCTTTTCTTGTAATAAAAAATTAGATATAATATACGATACAAAGGAAGTAGTAAGAATGTATCGTGTTATAGAAATGTATGGGGATTTTGAACCGTGGTGGTTCATAGAAGGTTGGGAAGAAGATGTCATCATGAGTCAATCTTTTGACAAGTATTATGATGCTCTAAAATATTATAAATCATGCTGGTTTGAGCTGGAAAAGAAGAATCCTCTTTATAAAAGTCGGAGTGATTTGATGACTATTTTTTGGGATCCTGCCGACCAACGCTGGTGTGATGAGTGCGATGAGTATTTGCAGCAGTACCATTCTTTGGCACTTTTACAGGATGAGCAAGTCATCCCCGATGAAAAGCTACGTCCAGGCTACGAAAAACAAACAGGTCAAGAAAAACACCGTTCTTGCCGCATGAAATGGAGATAAAAAAGTAACTTTTTAAGTTGCTTTTTATTTTTTTTATTTTTTTGCGAATAGTTAGGTAAGGAGGGCGGTATGGTACAAGAAATTGCACAGAAAATTATTGCTACTGCGAAAGAAAAGAAGGCTCAGGATATCTATTTTATCCCCAAGGAAAAGTCCTACGAACTTCACATGCGGGTTGGAGACGAACGGTGTCTAGTTGACTCCTATGAGTTTGATATTTTAGCTGCAGTGATTAGTCATTTCAAGTTTGTGGCGGGTATGAATGTAGGGGAGAAGAGACGTAGTCAGCTGGGATCTTGCGACTATCAGCATGGGGAGAAGGTGTCTTCTCTGCGTTTGTCCACCGTAGGAGATTATCGGGGACATGAGAGTTTGGTCATTCGTTTGTTGCACGATGAGGAACAGGACCTGCATTTCTGGTTTCAGGATATGAACGAACTGGGTGAGCAGTACAGGCAACGGGGCCTCTATCTCTTTGCTGGTCCGGTCGGCAGTGGCAAGACGACTCTGATGCACGAATTAGCCAAGTCTCTGTTTAAAGGACAGCAGGTTATGTCCATTGAAGATCCTGTCGAGATCAAGCAGGAAGACATGCTCCAGTTGCAGTTGAATGAGGCGATTGGATTGACCTATGAAAATCTGATCAAACTGTCTCTTCGGCATCGCCCTGACCTCTTGATTATCGGTGAAATTCGGGATAGCGAGACGGCGCGTGCAGTAGTTAGAGCCAGTTTGACAGGGGCGACAGTCTTTTCAACTATTCATGCCAAGAGTATCCGAGGTGTTTATGAACGCCTTCTGGAGTTGGGTGTGACGGAGGAGGAACTAGCAGTTGTCCTGCAAGGAGTCTGCTACCAGAGATTAATCGGGGGAGGAGGAATCGTTGACTTTGCAAACAAAGACTATCAAGAACACCAGCCAACTAGCTGGAATGAGCAGATTGGTCAGCTTCTTAAAGATGGATATATCACAAGTCTTCAGGCTGAAACGGAAAAAATTAGCTACAGCTAAGCAGAAGAAAATCATCACCTTGTTTAACAATCTCTTCTCCAGCGGCTTTCATTTGGTGGAAATTATTTCTTTTTTGGGCAGAAGTGCCCTGCTGGAAAAGGACTATGTGGCCCAGATGCACCAAGGCTTGTCTCAGGGTAAATCATTCTCAGAAATGATGGCTAGTTTAGGCTTTTCAAGTGCTATTGTGACCCAGTTATCTCTAGCTGAAGTGCATGGAAATCTTCACCTGAGTCTGGGGAAGATAGAAGAATATCTGGATAATTTGTCCAAGGTCAAGAAAAAGTTAATCGAAGTAGCGACCTATCCTTTGATTTTGCTGGGATTTCTCCTGCTAATCATGCTGGGGTTGAGAAACTATCTACTTCCCCAACTGGACAGTAGCAATATCGCCACCCAAATCATTGGAAATCTGCCACAAATATTTCTGGGACTAGTGTTGGTTTGCTCTCTATCTGTACTTTTAGCCCTCACTTTCTACAAAAGAAGTTCCAAGATGCGGGTCTTCTCAATGTTAGCACGGATTCCCTTTCTGGGAATCTTTGTCCAGACCTATCTGACGGCCTATTATGCGCGTGAATGGGGCAATATGATTTCGCAGGGAATGGAGCTGACGCAGATTTTTCAGATCATGCAGGAACAAGGTTCCCAGCTCTTTAAAGAAATCGGTCAAGATATGGCTCAAGCCCTGCAAAATGGCCGCGAATTTTCTCAAACCATAGCGACCTATCCTTTCTTTAAAAAGGAGTTGAGTCTCATCATCGAGTATGGGGAAGTCAAGTCCAAGCTGGGGAGTGAGTTGGAAATCTATGCTGAAAAAACTTGGGAAGCCTTTTTTACCCGAGTCAACCGCACTATGAACTTAGTGCAGCCACTGGTTTTTATCTTTGTGGCCCTGATTATCGTTTTACTTTATGCGGCAATGCTTATGCCCATGTATCAAAATATGGAGGTAAATTTTTAAAATGAAAAAACTCATGACAAATTTAAAAAAAGCCAAGGTTAAAGCTTTCACTTTGGTAGAAATGTTAGTCGTCCTTTTAATCATCAGTGTTCTTCTCTTGCTCTTTGTGCCCAATTTGACCAAGCAAAAGGATGCCGTAGATGATAAAGGAAAAGCTGCTGTTGTCAAGGTCGTAGAAAGCCAGGCAGAGCTCTATAGTCTGGACAAGAATGAAGATGCTAGCCTTAGCAAATTACAAGCAGACGGTCGTATCACAGCTGAGCAAGCTAAAGCTTATAAAGACTACCATGCAAAACAAAAAACAAGTCAAACTGTTGCAGATTAAGGCTTTTACTATGCTTGAAAGTCTCTTAGTTTTGGGACTTGTGAGTATCCTTGCTTTGGGCTTGTCCGGTTCTGTTCAATCCAGTTTTGCGGCGGTAGAGGAGCAGATTTTCTTTATGGAGTTTGAAGAACTCTATCGGGAAACGCAAAAACGCAGTGTAGCCAGTCAGCAAAAGACTAGTCTGAACTTAGATGGACAGACGATCAGCAATGGCAATCAAAAGTTGACAGTTCCTAAAGGAATTCAGGCACCATCGGGACAAAGCATTATATTTGACCGAGCTGGGGGCAATTCGTCCCTGGCTAAGGTTGAATTTCAGACCAGCAAAGGAGCGATTCGTTATCAATTATATCTAGGAAATGGAAAAATTAAACGCATTAAGGAAACAAAAAATTAAGGCAGTGATCTTACTAGAAGCAGTAGTAGCTTTGGCTGTGTTTGCCAGCATTGCGACCCTTCTTTTGGGACAAATTCAGAAAAATAGACAAGAAGAGGCAGAAATCTTGCAAAAGGAAGAAGTCTTGCGTGTGGCGAAGATGGCCTTGCAAACAGGTCAAAATCAGGTAAACATAAACGGAGTGGAGGTTCAGGTGTTTGCTAGTGAAAAGGGATTGGAGGTCTACCATGGTTCAGATAAGTTGCTCGACCTTAAAGAGCAGTAAGGTAAGAGCGTTCACTCTATTAGAATCTCTGATTGCCCTTATCGTCATTAGCGGAGGCTTGCTCCTCTTTCAGGCTATGAGTCAGCTCCTCATTTCAGAAGTTCGTTACCAGCAGCAAAGCGAGCAAAAGGAGTGGCTCTTGTTTGTGGATCAACTGGAGGCAGAGTTAGAGCGTTCGCAGTTTGAAAAGGTAGAAGGCAATCGCCTCTACATGAAACAAGATGGTAAGAATATCTCTATAGGGAAGTCTAAATCGGATGATTTTCGAAAAACGGATACCAGCGGACGGGGCTACCAACCTATGGTTTATGGACTCAAATCAGCTCAAATTACAGAGGAAAATCAATTGGTTCGCTTTCGTTTCCAATTTCAAAAGGGCTTAGAAAGGGAGTTCATCTATCGTGTGGAAAAAACAAAAAGTTAAGGCAGGCGTTCTTTTATATGCAGTTACCATGGCAGCTATTTTTAGCCTTTTGTTGCAGTTTTATTTAAATCGGCAAGTAGCCCATCACAAAGACTTTGCCCTAAACAAAGAAAAGTTGGCAGCTTTTGCCATGGCCAAGCGAAGTAAAGATAAGGTTGAACAAGAAAGTGGAGAACGAGTCTTTAACTTAGGAAAAGTCAGGTATCACAATACGAAAACAGGTTTTGCAACAAGTGTTCGTATGAATAAGGGCAACTATGAATTTCTCTTTCCTCCGATGAAAAACCAAGAAAAGAAAACAGCTAAAAAGGAAGAGGTAGCGACTGATTCAAGCAATCAAGCAGGGAAGAAAAAATCAGAAGAAAAGCCTGAAAAGAAAGACAAATCCTAGTCAATTCAACTTCTTTGTGCTAAACTAAAAGCATGAAACATGATTTTAATCACAAAGCAGAAACTTTTGATTCGCCCAAAAATATCTTTCTTGCAAACTTGGTTTGTCAAGCAGTTGAAAAACAGATTGATCTTCTATCAGACAAGGAAATATTGGACTTCGGTGGTGGGACGGGTCTATTAGCTTTGCCCATGGCCAAGCAGGCCAAGTCTGTTACCCTTGTGGACATCTCGGAGAAAATGCTGGAGCGAGCCCGTTTGAAAGCAGAGGACCAAGAAATCAGGAATCTTCAACTCTTGGAGCAGGATTTACTGGCAAATCCCTTGGAGCAACAATTTGACCTGATTGTTGTCAGTCGGGTTCTTCATCATATGCCTGATCTAGATGCGACTCTTGCCATGTTTCACCATCATCTTAGGGAGAATGGACAGGTCCTCATTGCTGATTTTGTCAAGACAGATACCAACCATCATGGCTTTGAATTGCCTGAACTGAAAACTAAACTCGACCAGTTTGGTTTTTCGAGCATTGACAGTCAGATCCTCTATAGTGCTGAAGGTCTTTTCCTAGGAAATTACGCAGAGCTCTTTTTAACTGTAGCCCAAAAATCACTCGCTGACTAAAGCAGTGATTTTTTCTCTTCAGATGGAAAAAATAGGGGAATTTTGATAAGATAGGAATATGGATTTTGAAAAAATAGAACAAGCTTATACGTATTTACTAGAGAATGTCCAAATCATCCAAAGTGATTTGGCGACCAACTTTTATGATGCCTTGGTAGAGCAAAACAGTATCTATCTGGATGGCGAGACAGAGCTAGAGCAGGTCAAGGAAAACAATCTAGCCCTTAAGCGCTTAGCGCTTCGTAAGGAAGAGTGGCTCAAGACCTACCAATTTCTTTTGATGAAGGCAGGACAAACCGAGCCTTTACAGGCCAATCACCAGTTTACACCAGATGCCATTTCCCTCCTATTGGTACTTGTTGTAGAAGAGTTGTTTGAACAAGAGGAAATTAGTATCCTCGAAATCGGTTCTGGTATGGGGATTTTGGGGGCTACTTTCTTGACCTCTCTTGCTAAAAAAGTAGATTACTTGGGAATCGAAGTGGATGACTTGCTGATTGATTTGGCAGCTAGTATGGCAGATGTGATTGGTTTGCAGGCTGGTTTTGTCCAAGGAGATGCCGTTCGTCCGCAAATGCTTAAAGAAAGCGACGTGGTCATCAGCGACTTGCCTGTAGGCTATTACCCAGACGATGCCATCGCTTCTCGCTATCAAGTGGCTTCTAGTCAAGAGCATACCTATGCCCACCATTTGCTGATGGAACAAGGCCTCAAGTACCTTAAGTCAGATGGCTATGCTATTTTTCTAGCTCCGAGTGATTTATTGACCAGTCCTCAAAGTGAATTATTAAAAGGGTGGCTCAAAGATGAAGTGAGTCTGGCTGCTATCATCGCTCTGCCAGAGGATATTTTCTCAACTGCAAGCCAAGCTAAAAGTATTTTTGTCTTACAGAAGAAAAGAGACAAGGAAATAGAACCCTTTGTCTACCCTCTTACTAGCTTGCAAGATCCGTCAGTTCTGTTGACCTTTAAAGAAAATTTTCAAAATTGGAGCAAAGGTACTGAAATATAAAAGAGATTTTGTTATAATAGATGAAAACGCTTAAAAAGAGGTATCATCTTATGACAAAAACAATTGCAATCAATGCAGGAAGCTCAAGCTTGAAATGGCAACTTTATCAAATGCCTGAGGAAAAAGTTTTGGCTAAAGGCTTGATTGAACGTATTGGATTGAAAGATTCAATTTCAACAGTAAAATTTGACGGTCGTTCGGAGCAACAAATTCTTGATATTGAAGACCACACACAAGCCGTTAAAATTTTATTGGATGACTTGATTCGTTTTGACATTATCAAAGGGTACGATGAGATTACAGGTGTCGGCCACCGCGTCGTTGCAGGTGGTGAATATTTCAAGGAATCAACAGTTGTTGAGGGAGACGTGTTAGAAAAAGTTGAGGAATTGGGACTCTTGGCTCCCCTTCACAATCCAGCTAACGCAGCTGGAATTCGCGCATTTAAGGAATTGCTTCCAGATATTACCAGTGTTGTCGTATTTGATACCTCATTCCACACAACCATGCCAGAGAAGGCTTATCGCTACCCTCTACCAACTAAGTACTACACAGACAACAAGGTTCGTAAATATGGTGCCCACGGGACAAGCCACCAGTTTGTCGCAGGAGAAGCAGCGAAACTTTTGGGCCGTCCTCTAGAAGATTTGAAATTGATTACCTGCCATATTGGTAACGGGGCTTCTATCACAGCTGTTAAGGGTGGGAAGTCTGTGGATACTTCTATGGGATTCACACCACTTGGCGGTGTGATGATGGGGACTCGTACAGGAGATATTGACCCTGCTATCATCCCTTATCTCATGCAATATACAGAGGATTTCAATACCCCAGAAGATATTAGTCGCGTTCTCAATCGTGAATCAGGGCTCATGGGAGTTTCTGGTCAGTCAAGCGATATGCGTGATGTGATTGCTGCCATGGAAGCAGGAGACCATGATGCGACCTTGGCTTATGAAATGTATGTCGATCGTATCCAAAAACATATTGGCCAATACCTTGCAGTCCTAAATGGAGCAGATGCGATTATCTTCACAGCAGGTATCGGTGAAAATGCAGCTTTGGTTCGTGAGGATGTCATTTCAGGTATCTCTTGGTTTGGTTGTGATGTGGATCCAGAAAAGAACGTCTTTGGCGTAACGGGAGACATCTCAACTGACGCAGCGAAAATCCGTGTCTTGGTTATTCCAACAGATGAAGAATTGGTGATTGCACGCGATGTTGAGCGCTTGAAAAAATAAGTAAATACACGTAAAATTTGATTGTAAAAAGAAGTTGGGAAAGAGATTTTCCAGCTTTTTTTATGTAGAAAATGTCTAAAACCTTGCTGTTATTGGCTTTTTCAAAAAATATGGTATAATAGTAGTAATTTAATAGATGGAGTTGAGTTTTGAAGAAAAGCTTTCGTGTAAAAAGAGAGAAAGATTTTAAGGCGATTTTCAAGGACGGAACAAGTTTTGCCAATCGAAAATTTGTTGTCTACCAATTGGAAAACCAGCAAAACCATTTTCGAGTAGGACTGTCCGTCAGCAAAAAGCTGGGGAATGCAGTTACCAGAAATCAAATCAAGAGACGAATCCGGCACATTCTACAAAGTGTAAAAGGGAGTTTAGTAGAGCATGTTGATTTTGTCGTGATTGCCCGAAAAGGGGTGGAAACCTTGGAATATGCAGAGATGGAGAAAAACCTACTCCACGTATTAAAGTTATCAAAGATTTACCAGGAAGGAAATGGGAGTGAAAAAGAAACTACAGTTGACTAGTTTGTTGGGCTTGTCCTTGTTTATCATGACAGCCTGTGCAACAAATGGTACAGCTAGCGATATAACAGCAGATTCGACAGACTTTTGGAGCAAATTCGTCTATTTTTTTGCTGAAATTATCCGCTTTTTGTCCTTTGACATTAGTATCGGAGTGGGGATTATCCTCTTCACGATTTTGATCCGGACGATTCTATTACCGGTCTTTCAGACACAGATGGTTGCCTCTAGAAAAATGCAAGAGGCTCAACCACGCATCAAGGCTTTGCGAGAGCAATATCCGGGTCGTGATATGGAAAGTAGAACCAAGCTAGACCAGGAGATGCGTAAGGTTTATAAAGAGTTAGGGATCAAACATTCATCCTCTCTCTGGCCGATTTTAATACAAATGCCGGTTCTCTTGGCGCTCTTTCAAGCCTTGAGTCGAGTAGACTTTTTGAAAACAGGTCACTTTTTATGGATTAATTTGGGAGGAGTGGATACAAGTTTTGTCCTTCCGATTTTGGCGGCAGTTTTTACCTTCTTGAGTAGCTGGTTATCGAATAAAGCTTTGTCCGAAAAAAGTGGAGCTACGACAGGGATGATGTATGGTATGCCTGTATTGATCTTTGTTTTTGCCATCTCCGCCCCAAGTGGTGTAGCCTTGTACTGGGCTGTATCCAATGCTTACCAAGTTCTGCAAACCTATTTCTTGAACAATCCTTTCAAGATTATTGCTGAAAGAGAAGCAGTGGCGCAAGCAGAAAAAGATTTAGAAGGCAAGAAGAGAAAAGCCTTGAAAAAAGCACAGAAAAAGAAAAAATAAGGAGGAATCTGGTAATGGTATTATTTACAGGTTCAACGGTTGAAGAAGCAATCCAAAAAGGATTGAAAGAATTAGATATTCCAAGAATGAAGGCCCACATCAAGGTCGTTTCAAAAGAGAAAAAAGGATTCTTGGGCTTGTTTGGTAAGAAGCCAGCTCAAGTTGATATCGAAGCCATTAGTGAAACGACAGTGATCAAAGCCAATCAGCAGGCCATTAAAGGGGTTCCAAAAGAAGTCAATGAAAAAAATGAACCCGTGAAAACAGTAAGTGAAGCAACTGTTGATTTGGGGCATGTAGTGGAAGCGATTAAGAAGATTGAAGAAGAAGGTCAAGGTGTTTCTGAAGAGGTCAAGGCTGAAATCTTGAAAAATGAAAAGCACGCCAGCACGATTTTGGAAGAAACAGGCCATATTTCAATTTTAAATGAATTGGAACCAGAGGATACTACCGAGGAAGTGGAATCTGCTCCAGAAAAAGAAACTGAAACCCAGGAAGCAACAAGTCAATCTTTGGAAGATTTAGGCTTGAAAGTAGAACCAAGTTATGATATCGAACAAGTGGCAACTGAAGTAGCTAGCTACGTTCAAACCATTGTGGATGATATGGATGTTGAAGGGACGATTTCAAGCGACTACAATCGCCGCACTATCAATCTTCAAATTGACACTAATGAACCAGGTCGTATTATCGGCTACCACGGAAAAGTCTTGAAAGCTCTTCAGCTGTTAGCGCAAAATTACCTTTATAATCGCTATTCAAGAACCTTCTACATCACAATCAATGTCAATGATTACGTTGAGCACCGTGCAGAAGTCTTGCAAACTTACGCTCAAAAATTGGCGACTCGTGTTTTAGAAGAAGGACGTAGCCAACAAACAGATCCAATGTCAAATAGCGAACGCAAGATTATCCATCGCATTATTTCACGCATGGATGGCGTGACAAGTTACTCTGAAGGTGACGAGCCAAATCGTTATGTTGTCGTAGATGCAGAATAAGCAAAGCAAAATCAGGTTCATCCTGATTTTTTGCTAGGAAAGGAAAGATTCAGATATGCTGAAATCAGTTAGAGAATACCTATCATTTGCAGGCGTCCAGTATCGTAATCCTGATAAAGCTGGCGATGAAAGAGAAAAGATGTTGGACTTGCGGCAAAAAGGTCAAGAGGCTCGGAAGTCTTTCACAGAATTGGCCAAAACTTTTCAAGCTAGTCATCCAGAATGGCAACTGCAACAGACTAGTCAGTGGATGAACCAAGCGCAACGCTTGCGACCGCATTTCTGGGCCTATCTACAGAGAGACGGACAAGTGACAGAACCTATGATGGCTCTTCGTTTGTATGGAACACCTGCTGACTTTGGGATTTCTTTGGAAGTCAGTTTCATCGAGCGCAAGAAAGATGAGCAGACCTTAGACAAGCAAGCCAAGGTTTTAGAACTTCCAGTGGTAGAAGGAATTTATTATCTAGTCTACTCAAATGGGGAAAGTCATAAGGTGGAGGCTAATGAAGAAAATCGTCGTACTTTACGAGAGAAGGTGAGAAGTCAGGAAGTCCGTAAAGTCCTGGTCAAGGCAGATGTCTCCTTCGTTGAAAATCAGTCAGTAGAAGCGATATTGGAGAAGCTAGAAGACGCTTATACGCGCTTGCTCCCGTACTATGAGGTGACGAGGGAATAGAAAATCAAATGTGTTAGATGAACGCAAATTGTTTTATTGCTATTCTATGCATTTTTTCATATAATAGTAAAATAGGATGTGTGATTTATTAATCACCTCAAAGAGAAAGGAAATTCTATGTCAAATCTATCTGTTAATGCAATTCGTTTTCTAGGTATTGACGCCATCAACAAAGCAAACTCAGGTCACCCAGGGGTGGTTATGGGGGCTGCTCCTATGGCCTATAGCCTCTTTACAAAGCAACTTCGTATCAATCCAGCTCAACCAAACTGGATCAACCGCGATCGCTTTATTCTTTCAGCAGGACACGGCTCAATGCTTCTTTATGCCCTTCTTCACCTCTCTGGTTTTGAAGATGTTAGTATGGATGAAGTCAAGAACTTCCGCCAATGGGGTTCTAAAACACCAGGTCACCCAGAATTTGGACATACTGCAGGGGTTGACGCGACAACTGGTCCTCTAGGACAAGGGATTTCTACTGCTACTGGTTTTGCCCAAGCAGAACGCTTCCTTGCAGCGAAGTATAATCGCGAAGGCTTCAATATCTTTGACCACTATACTTATGTGATCTGTGGAGATGGAGACTTGATGGAAGGTGTCTCAAGTGAGGCGGCTTCATATGCAGGCTTGCAAAAACTTGACAAGTTGGTGGTTCTTTATGATTCAAATGACATTAACTTGGATGGTGAGACAAAGGATTCCTTTACTGAAAGTGTTCGTGATCGCTACAATGCCTACGGCTGGCATACAGCCTTGGTTGAAGATGGAACAGACTTGGAAGCAATCCATGCGGCTATCGAAACAGCTAAAGCTTCAGGAAAACCATCTTTGATTGAAGTGAAGACTGTGATTGGATACGGTTCTCCAAACAAACAAGGAACTAATGCGGTACACGGTGCTCCTCTTGGTGCAGACGAAACTGCAGCAACTCGTCAAGCCCTCGGTTGGGACTATGAATCATTTGAAATCCCAGCTGAAGTTTATGCTGATTTCAAGGAAAATGTTGCAGACCGTGGCGCATCAGCTTATCAAGCTTGGACTAAATTAGTTGCTGATTATAAAGAAGCTCATCCAGAACTGGCTGCAGAAGTAGAAGCTATTATCGACGGCCGTGACCCAGTTGAGGTGACTCCAGCAGACTTCCCAGCCTTAGAAAATGGATTTTCTCAAGCAACTCGTAACTCGAGTCAGGATGCTTTGAACGTTGTAGCTGCCAAGTTGCCAACCTTCCTAGGTGGATCAGCTGACCTCGCTCACTCAAACATGACTTACATCAAAACGGATGGACTTCAAGATGATACTAATCGCTTGAACCGCAATATTCAGTTTGGTGTTCGTGAATTTGCAATGGGAACGATCTTGAACGGGATGGCCCTTCACGGTGGACTTCGTGTGTACGGAGGTACTTTCTTCGTCTTCTCTGACTATGTGAAAGCAGCTGTCCGCTTGTCAGCCCTGCAAGGACTTCCTGTGACTTATGTCTTTACCCACGATTCAATCGCAGTTGGTGAAGATGGTCCAACGCACGAACCAGTTGAACACCTAGCAGGTCTTCGTGCTATGCCAAATCTCAATGTTTTCCGCCCAGCAGATGCGCGTGAAACTCAAGCAGCTTGGTACCTTGCCGTGACAAGCGAAAAAACACCAACTGCCCTTGTCTTGACACGTCAAAACTTGACTGTAGAAGAGGGAACAGACTTTGATAAAGTTGCGAAAGGTGCCTATGTCGTCTTTGAAAATGCAGCAGACTTTGATACGATTTTGATTGCAACAGGTTCAGAGGTGAATTTGGCGGTCGCAGCTGCCAAAGAATTGGCTAGTCAAGGCGCAAAAGTCCGTGTAGTCAGCATGCCATCAACAGATGTCTTTGACGCACAAGATGCAGCTTACAAGGAAGAAATCCTTCCAAATGCAGTTCGCCGTCGTGTTGCAGTTGAAATGGGTGCAACTCAAAACTGGTACAAGTATGTTGGTCTTGATGGTGCCGTTCTCGGTATTGATACCTTTGGAGCATCTGCCCCAGCACCAAAAGTATTGGCAGAGTACGGATTTACAGTTGAAAATCTAGTCAAAGTCGTTCAAAACTTGAAATAATCACAAAAATCAGAGTGAAAACTCTGATTTTTTATAACCATAAAAACAAGGCACAATCTTGTAAAAGTAGCTGAAATTTGATATAGTAGTCCTATGTAAAATACAAAGGAGAAAATACTATGGAAAATATTAGTCCAAATTTAACATTTTTGATCATGCTTGTAGGTATGTTTGCCTTGATGTTCTTTATGCAACGTTCTCAAAAGAAACAAGCGCAAAAGCGTATGGAAAGCTTGAACAAGCTTCAAAAAGGCTATGAAGTCATTACAATTGGTGGGCTTTACGGAACAGTGGATGAAGTAGATACTGAGAAAGGTACAATCGTACTGGATGTAGATGGCGTTTATTTGACTTTTGAATTGGCTGCTATCAAGACAGTGTTGCCACTCAAAGAAGCTGTGACACCAGAAGGAACAGTTGTTGACGAAGGCGGAGCAATCGAAGAATAAAACGGGATCCTATCACTCCCGTTTTTCTATGATATGAGAGGAAAAGGGATGAAAAAATAGTATTTGTGTGTTTAGGAAATATCTGTCGCAGTCCTATGGCAGAGTTTGTGATGAAGTCCATGACGAGCGATTACCACGTCGAGAGTCGGGCAACGTCATCATGGGAACATGGCAATCCGATTCATAAGGGAACGCAGAGGATTTTCCAGCAGTATCAGATCCCGTATGACAAAGACAAAACATCGCTTCAGATTGGCAGAGAGGACTTTGAATCGTTTGATTACATTATCGGTATGGATGCTTCAAACGTTTCAGATCTGCGTCACATGTGTCCTCAGGAACTACAGTACAAGATCTACTCTTTTGCGGCTGAAAGTGTCCCAGATCCTTGGTATACAGGAGATTTTGAGGAAACCTATTCTCGTATCACAAGTGGATGCCAAAGCTGGCTAGATCGATTAGAAAAAGAGAGTAACAATGGAAAAGTTTAAAGAAATCTTTGAAAAATATCGAGTATATCTAACTCGCCCGCGTATAGAGATTGCAACCGTTCTTCTAATCGCTATCTGCGCCGTATCAGTTTTTCTACTAAACACTCCAAAAAAGGGTGTACTGACACTTGACAATGGTGCGCTTGTTTATGATGGCACCTTGGTACGTGGGAAAATGAATGGTCAAGGAACCCTGACCTTTGAAAATGGAGACCAATATACAGGTGATTTCAATAATGGAGCCTTTAATGGAAAAGGGACTTTCCAATCAAAAGATGGCTGGAAATACGAGGGTGATTTTGTAAATGGTCAGGCTGAAGGTCAAGGGAAGTTGACTACAGAGCAAGAAGTTGTTTATGAAGGGACCTTTAAACAAGGCGTTTTTCAGCAAAAACAGTAGTCTCCAAGTTAGGAGACTATTTTTCAAAACCAGAAAGAAAACGCTTTCTGTACTTAGGTTCGATAAATAACTATCAACTAGAAAAAACTTTGTGAAATAAAAAAATTTTTTCCATAATTTCACAATCGTCCAGACAAAACTCTATTGCATAGCTATATTGAGAAAAAAATCACAAACTTAGAAAAATTCTTTGTGAAATACTTATGAAACTGTTTACAAAGCATAAAAAAAGAGTTATAATAAACTTGTGAAAAAATTAACAAAGGATAACATCCTTAAAGGCTATGGAGGATAATATGGCTGATAAAAAAACAGTAACACCAGAGGAAAAACAACTTGCTGCTGAAAAGCATGTCGATGGTCTCGTGAAAAAAGCCTTGGTTGCGCTTGATGAAATGCGCAAATTGAACCAAGAGCAAGTTGACTATATCGTGGCAAAAGCTTCGGTTGCAGCACTTGACGCACATGGTATCCTTGCACAACACGCAGTTGAAGAAACTGGTCGTGGGGTATTTGAAGACAAGGCGACAAAAAACCTATTTGCCTGCGAACACGTAGTGAACAATATGCGTGGAGTTAAAACAGTTGGAGTTATTGAAGATGATCCAATTACAGGTTTGACAAAGATTGCGGAGCCTGTAGGGGTAATCTGTGGTGTCACTCCGACAACAAATCCAACTTCAACAGCGATTTTCAAATCACTCATTGCTTTGAAAACACGTAACCCAATCGTTTTTGCCTTCCACCCATCTGCTCAAGAATCATCAGCTCACGCAGCACAAATCGTTCGCGATGCAGCGATTGCAGCTGGTGCTCCTGAAAACTGTGTTCAATGGATTACAAAGCCATCTATGGAAGCAACTGGAGCGCTAATGAACCACGAAGGTGTTGCAACTATTCTTGCAACTGGTGGGAACGCTATGGTTAAAGCTGCATACTCATGTGGAAAACCAGCTCTTGGGGTAGGTGCCGGAAACGTTCCTGCCTATGTAGAAAAATCTGCTGACCTTCGTCAAGCTGCTCATGACATCGTTATGTCTAAATCATTTGATAATGGGATGGTCTGTGCATCAGAACAAGCCGTTATCATTGATAAAGAAGTATATGACGAATTTGTAGAAGAATTCAAATCATATCACACTTACTTTGTAAACAAGAAAGAAAAAGCCCTTCTTGAAGAGTTCTGTTTCGGAGTGAAAGCAAACAGCAAAAACTGTGCAGGTGCTAAACTAAACGCAAACATCGTTGGTAAACCAGCAGCATGGATTGCAGAACAAGCAGGATTTAGTGTTCCAGAAGGAACAAACATCTTGGCTGCGGAATGTGCAGAAGTAGGACCGAAAGAACCATTGACTCGTGAAAAATTGTCACCAGTTATCGCTGTCCTAAAAGCTGAAGACACAGAAGACGGTCTTACAAAAGCTCGCCAAATGGTTGAGTTTAACGGACTTGGTCACTCAGCAGCCATCCATACAAAAGACGAAGCTCTTGCTAAACGCTTTGGTACAGAAATCAAAGCAATGCGTATTATCTGGAACTCTCCATCTACTTTCGGTGGTATCGGTGACGTATACAATGCCTTCATTCCCTCATTGACACTTGGATGTGGTTCATATGGACACAACTCAGTCGGTGATAATGTGAGTGCGATCAACCTTCTAAACATCAAGAAAGTAGGGAAACGTAGAAATAATATGCAGTGGTTTAAAGTTCCTTCAAAAATTTACTTCGAACGCAATTCTATCCAATACCTTCAAACATGTGAAGATATTGAACGCGTTATGATTGTTACAGACAAATCGATCGAAAAACTTGGCTTTGTTCAACGTGTTATCGATCAATTGAACGCACGTAGCAACCGTGTAACTATCCAAGTCTTCTCAGATGTTGAACCAGATCCAGACATCACAACTGTAGAACGTGGTGCTGAAGTGATGAAAGCATTTGAACCAGATACAATCATCGCTCTTGGTGGTGGTTCTCCAATGGACGCGGCCAAAGTAATGTGGCTCTTCTACGAACAACCAGAAATCGACTTCCGTGACTTGGTTCAAAAATTCATGGACATCCGTAAACGTGCCTTCCGCTTCCCATCACTTGGTAAGAAAGCGAAGTACATCGGTATCCCAACAACTTCAGGTACAGGTTCAGAAGTAACACCATTTGCCGTTATCTCTGATAAGAAAAACAACCGCAAATACCCATTGGCTGACTACTCATTGACACCAACTATTGCCATTGTTGACCCTGCTTTGGTTGAGTCAGTTCCAGACTTCATCGCTGCTGATACAGGTATGGACGTCTTGACTCACGCGACTGAAGCTTACACTTCAAACTTCGCTAACGACTACACAGACGGTATCGCCCTTCAAACAATCAAACTTGTCTTTGAATGGTTGGAAAAATCTGTTAAGACAGCTGACCCAGAAGCACGTGAAAAAATGCATAATGCGTCTACAATGGCTGGTATGGCTTTCGCCAATGCCTTCCTTGGTATGAGCCACTCAATGGCCCACAAGATCGGTGGTGTTCACCATACTGTTCACGGACGTACAAACGCTATCTTGCTTCCATACGTTATCCGTTACAACGGAACTCGTCCATCTAAGACTACTACATGGCCTAAATACAACTACTGGAAAGCTGATGAGAAATTCCAAGACATCGCGAAAATGCTTGGCTTGCCTCACTCAACTCCAGAAGAAGCAGTTGAAGCATACGCTAAAGCTGTTTACGAACTTGGTGTTGCAGTAGGTATCAAGATGAACTTCAAGGATCAAGGAATTGATGAAAAAGCTTGGAAAGACAGCTTGCATGAAATTGCCTTGCTTGCTTATGAAGATCAATGTTCACCTGCAAACCCACGCTTGCCAATGGTAGCTGACATGGAAGAAATCATGGCAGATGCTTACTATGGTTATGCAGAACGTCCAGGACGTCGCAAATAATCGTTTATCAGCCTAGAGACAGGAGTTATCCTGTCTCTTTTTTGTAAACTCTGAAAGAGTTGAAATTGTAGTTTCACCTTGATAATGAAGATAATATGCAGATATTATAAAAGATTCTAGAGATATGCTTTGGAAATAAAAGAATGGATGAATAAAAAGGGGGAGAAAAAGTAGAAAAGCAGGAGAGAAAATCAACGCCCGTACTTGCAATTAAACTCAAATAGTTATATAATAGGTTTGTTGAAAGGTGATTTGTAGTGATTCAAGTTACTCTTTTCACAATAAAATTTTCATGATTTTCATAAGGAGGAAATCACTAATGGTAGTTAAAGTTGGTATTAACGGTTTCGGACGTATCGGTCGTCTTGCTTTCCGCCGTATCCAAAACGTAGAAGGTGTTGAAGTTACTCGCATCAACGACCTTACAGATCCAGTTATGCTTGCACACTTGTTGAAATACGACACAACTCAAGGTCGTTTCGACGGTACTGTAGAAGTTAAAGAAGGTGGATTCGAAGTTAACGGTAAATTCGTTAAAGTTTCTGCTGAACGTGATCCAGAACAAATCGACTGGGCTACTGACGGTGTAGAAATCGTTCTTGAAGCAACTGGTTTCTTTGCTAAGAAAGATGCAGCTGAAAAACACCTTAAAGGTGGAGCTAAGAAAGTTGTTATCACTGCTCCTGGTGGAAACGATGTTAAAACAATCGTATTCAACACTAACCACGACGTTCTTGACGGTACTGAAACAGTTATCTCAGGTGCTTCATGTACTACAAACTGCTTGGCTCCAATGGCTAAAGCTCTTCAAGACAACTTCGGTGTTGTAGAAGGATTGATGACTACTATCCACGCTTACACTGGTGACCAAATGATCCTTGACGGACCACACCGTGGTGGTGACCTTCGCCGTGCTCGCGCTGGTGCTGCAAACATCGTTCCTAACTCAACTGGTGCTGCTAAAGCTATCGGTCTTGTAATCCCAGAATTGAACGGTAAACTTGACGGATCTGCACAACGTGTTCCAACTCCAACTGGATCAGTTACTGAATTGGTAGCAGTTCTTGAAAAGAACGTTACTGTTGATGAAGTGAACGCAGCTATGAAAGCAGCTTCAAACGAATCATACGGTTACACAGAAGATCCAATCGTATCTTCAGATATCGTAGGTATGTCTTACGGTTCATTGTTTGACGCAACTCAAACTAAAGTTCTTGACGTTGACGGTAAACAATTGGTTAAAGTTGTATCATGGTACGACAACGAAATGTCATACACTGCACAACTTGTACGTACTCTTGAATACTTTGCAAAAATCGCTAAATAATTCTTGAGTCGATAAAAGCAAGGCCTTCTGGTCTTGCTTTTTTGTATAGAAAAATGGATGATAGTGTCATCCATTTTGTTTTAATTCTGTTTCGAAAGTATCCGAGAGGGCAGTAAAACTCAATTGTTCTAAGGTAAGTGGATGGGTAAAGGAAAGTCGAAAGGCATGGAGCATGAGCCTGCTTACTTTTGATCTAGAGTTATAGAGAGGATCGCCCAGAATAGGGTGTTTATGGTGAGAGAGGTGAACACGGATTTGATGTGTTCGACCGGTCTTTAGTTTGCAACGGACAAGGGTAGTCTTGTTTGGAAATTGCTTTAATCGACTGATATGTGTTTCAGCATATTGTCCATTTTTGGCATCGACTATTCTTTTTCTACGATCGTGCCGATCACGACCAATTTTATCTCGAAAGACAAGTTCTTTACTCTCTACTCGCCCTTCTATAAGTGCCCAGTACTCACGAGCGATTTCCTTTTTTTCCAACAAACGATTGAGGATGGGTAAGATAAAAGGATTTTTAGCAAAAAGCACTAAACCGCTTGTTTCCATATCCAGACGATGAACGACATAGCAGGTTTGGCCAACGTAGGCAGAGACGTGGTTGAGAAGGGCAATTTCACCAGGTTGATTTCCGTGAGTTTTCATTCCCTCTGGCTTGTTGACGATAATGAGATGTTGGTCTTGATAAACCTCTTGAACGAGGTCTGGATTGCCCCAAAGGATTTCTTTTTTGGGATAATCTTCCTCGTCAAAAGTCAACTGGCAAATGTCCCCTGGCTTGACCATCTCGTTCCAGTGAACTTCTTTGTGGTTCATTAAGATGTTCTTCTTTATTCTCAAAAAATGGCGGATTTTTCTAGGGATGAGGAGTTGTTCCTCTAGAAATTGTTTGACCGTCATTTGAGGCAAGGATTCAGGTAATGTAAATATGAATTGCATACAGATATTGTAACAAAAAAAGCCCTATTTGGATAGGGAGTAGCTAAATTCTTGAGTTCCTATGGTGAAGATGATAAAATAAACGCATGAAATTAGATAAATTATTTGAGAAGTTTCTTTCTCTCTTTAAAAAAGAAACGAATGAATTAGCGGAGTCTGATTCGACTAGCATGCGTCGTTCACGGAGCGATAGAAAAAAATTGTCCCAAGTAGGCCCGATTCGGAAATTTTGGCGTCGTTATCATCTGACAAAAATCGTCATCATTTTAGGTTTAAGTGCTGGTTTACTGGTAGGAACCTACTTGTTTGCGATAGCCAAGTCTACCAATGTCAATGATTTGCAGAATGCTTTGAAAACACGAACTCTGATTTTTGACCGCGAAGAAAAAGAAGCAGGAGCCCTATCAGGTCAAAAGGGAACCTATGTTGAACTGATAGATATCAGTAAAGACTTGCAAAATGCTGTCGTCGCGACAGAGGACCGTTCCTTTTATAAAAATGATGGAATTAACTACGGTCGTTTCTTTCTAGCCATCCTTACAGCAGGTCGTTCTGGAGGGGGGTCTACCATCACTCAACAGTTGGCGAAAAATGCCTATCTTTCCCAGGACCAGACCGTTGAACGGAAGGCCAAGGAGTTTTTCCTTGCCTTAGAGTTGACCAAGAAATACAGCAAGGAGCAAATCCTTACTATGTACCTCAATAACGCCTACTTCGGAAATGGGGTATGGGGTGTTGAAGATGCAAGTAAGAAATATTTCGGTGTATCGGCTTCACAACTAACGCTTGATCAGGCGGCCACTCTAGCAGGGATGCTCAAGGGACCAGAATTGTATAATCCATTAAATTCTGTTGAGACTTCGACCAACCGTAGGGATACTGTTTTGCAAAATATGGTTGCAGCGGGCTATATTGATAAAAATCAAGAAACCGAAGCGGCTGGAGTAGATATGGCTTCTCAACTGCAAGATAAGTATGAAGGCAAAGTTTCGGATTATCGTTACCCGTCCTATTTTGATGCAGTTGTCAACGAAGCAGTTTCCAAGTACAATCTCACAGAAGAAGAGATTGTCAACAACGGCTATCGAATCTACACAGAGCTTGACCAAAACTACCAAGCAAACATGCAGGTTATTTACGAAAACACTTCGCTATTTCCAACGGCAGAAGATGGAACGCATGCCGAATCAGGTAGTGTTGCTCTAGAGCCTAAAACGGGTGGAGTGCGTGGAGTTGTTGGCCGTGTAGCTGGTGATGACAAACCAGGCTTCCGCAATTTCAACTATGCCACTCAGTCTAAGCGTAGCCCAGGCTCAACTATTAAACCTTTAGTCGTTTATACACCCGCAGTAGAAGCAGGATGGGCCTTGAACAAGCAACTGGATAATCATACGATGCAGTACAACAGTTATCAAGTAGATAACTATGCGGGTATTAAGACATCTCCAGAAGTACCTATGTATCAGGCCTTGGCGGAATCACTCAACCTACCAGCAGTTGCGACAGTAAATGAATTAGGTGTTGACAAAGCTTTTGACGCTGGGGAGAGATTTGGCCTGAATATGGAAAAAGTTGACCGAGTTCTTGGAGTTGCTCTTGGTGGAGGTGTGGAAACGAATCCTCTCCAGATGGCGCAAGCCTATGCAGCCTTTGCTAATGGAGGTCTAATGCCTGAAGCGCATTTCATCACTCGTATTGAAAATGCCAGCGGTCAGGTCATCAAGAGTCATAAAAACTCCCAAAAACGAGTGATTGATAAGTCTGTAGCTGATAAAATGACCAGTATGATGCTAGGAACATTTACCAATGGTACAGGAATTAGTTCATCACCAGCGGATTACGTTATGGCTGGTAAAACAGGTACGACTGAAGCTGTTTTCAATCCAGAATATACCAGTGACCAGTGGGTGATCGGCTATACTCCAGATGTTGTAATTAGCCACTGGCTCGGCTTCCCAACAACAGATGAGAATCATTATCTAGCAGGTTCGACCTCAAATGGAGCAGCCCATGTCTTTAGAAGTATGGCTAATACCATTTTGCCTTACACTACAGGTAGCACCTTTACAGTGGAGAATGCCTATAAACAAAATGGTATTGAACCAGAAAATACGAAAAAGCAGGTTGTTGAAAATGAGACAAACCAGTCTGAGGACCCGATAGGAGATATTCGTAGTCGTGCACAAAATCTTGTAGATGAAGCAGGACGTGCGATTTCAGAAGCTAAAATAAAAGAAAAAGCCCAGACAATATGGGACTCAATCCTTAATCTATTTCGTTAAGAGGCTTGTCAAAGCCTAGG
This sequence comes from Streptococcus jiangnanensis, assembly GCF_040888325.1. GTDB lineage: Bacteria > Bacillota > Bacilli > Lactobacillales > Streptococcaceae > Streptococcus > Streptococcus jiangnanensis. The sequence continues at coordinate 33,649 of NZ_JBFNFF010000009.1, forward strand.
TTTCTTGTTATAATAGATAAGATGGAGGCGTTATGGCACTAAAAAAAGCAAGCCTAGCTTGTGCAGTTTGTGGTTCAAGGAATTACTCAATCAAAATTAGTGGGAACCCCAAGCCAACACGACTAGAAGTAAATAAATTTTGTAAACATTGTGGAAAATATACGACACATAGAGAAACGAGATAGGAGAGAACGATGGGTTTTATTAAGGATATCTTTAAACTTCTTAAAGAAACAACTTGGCCAACTCGCAAAGAAAGCTGGAGAGATTTTCGCTCTATTATGGAATATACAGCCTTCTTTGTGGTCATCATTTACATTTTTGACCAGTTGATTGTTTCAGGTTTGATTCGATTTATTAACATTTTTTAGAAGAAAAGTGGAAAACTTCTGCTAGCTTTCTTCTATATATGTATGAAAGGAAATATCATGGATAGTTTTGACAAGGGATGGTTTGTTCTACAAACTTATTCTGGCTATGAAAATAAGGTAAAAGAAAATCTATTGCAACGTGCGCAAACATATAACATGTTGGATAATATTCTTCGCGTTGAGATTCCAACACAAACCGTGCAAGTTGAGAAAAATGGAAAGAAAAAGGAAATTGAAGAGAATCGCTTTCCAGGTTATGTCCTTGTAGAAATGGTCATGACCGATGAAGCATGGTTCGTCGTTCGAAACACACCTAACGTAACAGGATTCGTCGGCTCACACGGTAACAGATCAAAACCAACTCCACTTTTGGAACAAGAAATCCGTGATATTCTGGTTTCAATGGGACAAACTGTTCAAGAGTTCGATATTGATGTTGAAGTTGGCCAGACAGTCCGCATTATTGATGGCGCTTTTGCAGACTACACAGGTAAAATTACTGAAATTGATAACAACAAAGTGAAGATGATTATCTCTATGTTTGGTAATGATACGATTGCAGAAGTGAATCTCAACCAAATTGCAGAATTATAACCCCAGAGAGGCTGTGCCTCTCTTTTTATGTGCCGTTGAGGGAGAAAGAAGTATAAAACAGAGGAAGTAGACCCATGGACTCGCGCATTTTGCTAAACTAAATGCAGAAAGGAGAGGTCTATGAATCTAAAAGACTTATATGAAGAAAGTAAGGGAATCGTCCATAAGTGTCGCAAAGATTATCATTTGCATCTGTGGGAGAAAGAGGACTGGGACCAGGAAGGCATGTTATGTCTGTATGAGCTGGTGAGTCGCAATCCAGAGTTACTAGAGGGGGAGCGCCATCGACTTTATGTCTGCTTTAAAACAAAGTTTAGAAATCGTATCCTAGATTACATCCGTAAACAGGAAAGCCACAAGCGCCGTTTTGACAAAGAACCCTATGAAGAGGTGAGTGAGATTAGCCATCGTCTAGGAGAAAAAGGACTCAGGTTGGACGATTATTATCTCTTTCACGAACTTCTAAAGAATTACAAATCAAAGCAGAGTATGGAAAAACAAGAATTAATAGACCGTCTCATGGGAGGGGAAGTCTTTAGAGGACGTAAAGCTCTCCTGAGAGAACTTTCCCTAATCTTTTCAGAATTTCGGTAAAGAGGAA